>JAIFNJ010000216.1 GCA_020047835.1 Bacteroidota bacterium | reverse complement strand
GAAGCTGGATGCTATAGCAATAGTCAATCGTACCAACTACAATGGTTCCAATGGTATCAATATATCCGGTTTTTGACGCTCTGAAATTTTTTGTGCCGGGTAGCACGCCAATAAAGGTAGCGTTCCCATTGGAATCGGTTAGTAATGTGCTCTCATTAAAAGTCAACGCAACATCTGCAATGGGTTGTGTATTTTCAAACACAGTAAAACAAATAGCGGGTAACTTATCCAGTAAAATGGTTAGTATTGTATCACCCAGCAAATCATTTACTTTTCCGGTTTTTGGAAAGTATCCACTTTTATTGATGGAATAACTTTTACTCCCCAAATTCAAGGTATTATTAAATACTGCTATTCCATTTGAGTCGGAATTAACCGTATAATTCACAAATGTTAGTTCTGCATTTGTAATTGGACCGGACGCATCAACTATTTTAAAAGCAGCGGTGCTTTTTGGGGACGAGGCAACAAAACCTTTCCACCCTGTCTTGGTCGTACTTTCATCCGACTCAAATTTGAAAGTCAAAGCCCCTGAGCTGTTTTGGCTTTGAATGGAACTTTTAAAGTTTGCCGAACAGAAAGAACCTAACAATGGTGCATCAATTGAAGAACCATCATATACAGATAGTTTATCCCAGCAGCCACCCGCATTTGTTGATTCCACATCAAATTCATCAAAAGATATTAATAAACCTTCATTGGAATTAAATGGAGTCATGGTTAAGGTATAATCTTCATAATTTGCATACTTACCATTGGGTCCACCCGAATCATAGAAGTTTGCGGTAATAACTTGCTCTGTTCCATTATGCATTAAAACATCCGGTGTTTGCCCTAAAATAACCGGAATTTTTCCTGAAAATAAATATTGGTTATCATCTCCGGCAGCAATTTCGTAGTTAATAAATACCTGAGTGCCCGGAAAAAAAATACTTTCCCCTTGAATTAATAAATCTACTGATTTGGTTTCGGAAATATCAAAGCCGCCTTTTGGAAAAGAATCAGCACTTACTGCCAATAATTCACTATTTGAAGAATTGAATTTAATATTGGTATTAGAAACCTGCGCATGCCCTAAATTAGAAAAAAACACAGTAAGGGTTACTTCTTCACTGGGTTCAATTATACCATTGCCATTACCAACTCCGGATTGATCAACCAGCCAGTTGGTTTCTTTTAATTGCGGAGCATTTGCTTTTGCTGTAAAACTATATTCCGAAGTTAAACTATCGTTAAACGTTGTAGTAACTAAAAATGATACCTCCTCTTGATCCGGAATGTTGTTTTTAAATAAAACACGGAATGGTTTATTAGTTATATAAGTTTCATCTGCCTTTATGGTTGGTAATTCTATACGATTGTTGTCGCTTATAACTTCAACAAAAGGGCTTAAGAAGCTGATATCGGCATAACCATTGATTGCATCTTCGCTTCCAAAGTTTTTAATTTCAAAATAGTAATCAATGGTTTCGCCGTATTCAATTAATTGGTTTTGGTTTCCATTGGAATCGGTAAACATCAAATTGTTAACTACCAAATAAGGTCCATCGGGACCAATTACTCTTAACGTATCAATATACGGAGCATAATCGGGATGGGTAACGCAAATTTCCACTACAGAATCTCCAATATGCAATAGTGGGTTAAAAGTAAGATTTGCCACTTCAGTTTCATCTGTTTTTCCAAAAGCCAAAAAGTTCCCATTTTCAATTAATGTAATTATTGCACCTTTTGCAGCGGTAACTATTAAACTGGTTTGACCAACCATTAACACTTCATTAAATTGGGGTTCAATCTTTTGAGTTTGATATTTTGCAGGCACAAGGGATGGATCTCCCATGATGCCATATATTTCCCAATAATATTTTTTTAAATCGGAATTAGAACTTTGTACAGCCATATTGCCAACTCTCAAAATTTGTCCAGCAGTATAAGCATGCTGTTCTTCTGTTTCATTGTGGGAATGAAACCAAGCATCCCAAGAACCCAAACCTGTAGCCTCATAGGTAGGGTTTGCCACAATATTACTGGTAAAACCTACGCCCCAAAAATAATCTTCATCCCAATACGAAAGGTTTGTAGCTCCTATATAAGCAACCGCACCTTTTCCAGCAGCCCTAACAATTTCTTCACCAAAAGAATTTGTGTTAAAGGAATACGATTGACAGCAATTGCCTATCATAAGAGGATATTTGTTACTGTTGTTAACTGATGCAATATCACTAATATAAAACTGCGGGTTAGCCCAGCCGCTAGCGCTACAATGGGCAGTATAATAGGCTATCCCAACTCCGGCATCAAAATCATCGAGAATGGCTTGTTTGGCTTGCGAACTATTTGAAACAATGGGTGATCCGGAACCATAAAGGTAATAATGAGCATTTATGCCAAAATCCGGAGTTGAATAATAATCGAGAAAATAATTTAAAGCTCCATTACCAAAAAGCGGTGCATAACTGGCATCTACTCCACTTATCAGTAAATGTTCATTTTGATAACTCCGCATGTTTCCCGCTCCTTGTTCAACATAAAGTGTTTTATCAATAATTGTCTTTAATTGTTGCGTAGTAATTGCTGAAAAGCGTCCATAATAGAGCTCCGGCAAATAATCATTGGTATATTCAGCATAATATAAATCCGTAACATGGCTATCGGCAGTGTTATACCAAGCAGGAATATCAATTACATCACCCACAATGAGCAGATAAGCCGGAGCTGCAATTCCATCGGCTGGATTATCGTATAATTCTTTTAAGTAAGTTCTTATTAAATTTTTATCGGCCGATGCAATGGCTTCACCAATGTAAGCTTCAATTACATAAAATCCTTGTTGAATTTTCCATTTAACAAATGGTTGTAATGTTTCTTTATATTTTAACGGAGAAACCAGCACATAAGTATCTCGTAATTCACCAGTTTTTGAAGTTTGAATGGATAATTTACCATTGTTTAAACCGGTAAAATCCCAAGTATCGCTTCCAATAAAGTCTTTATCCCAAAACAACTCAATGCTAGCGCTGTGTCTTACTTTTATCTGATTTGTCACTGCATTGTATATAACCGGCTGGTAAACCAATTCATAAATTTTCAGGTCGCGCATAATTCCCACCTCACGCAATTCAACAACCGGAGCATTACCAAAAGTATTCGACTGGTATATCTTTCCTTTTACCAAAGGCACTTTATCCGGATTATTTTGACTCTTTGAAATAGAAGCAATGGCCGGTTTAATAAATAAATCAGCCTGAATGTCAGATAGTGTAATCAGTTCCTCACTAAAACTATTCAGTAAAAGAGAAAGAGTGACCGTTGCAGGCACACCAATCAGCTGATTGTAAACCGGTAAGTCCGGTTCGCCGGGTGTATAACTTTTTGCATACCCATTGGCAGCCAGTGTTAAAAAAGTTTCTTCATCGGTTTTTAGAGTCTCAAATGTCAGGTCTGATAAAGAAAAAGATGCATTCAGCGAATTTCCCTGAATTCCTTGAGTGGCAAACGATTTTTCTTTGGAGTTATCAAATTCAACAACCTGCTGGGCATATGCCAACATTGAACCAAGAATAAATACTATAAGTACTATTAATATTTTCATGCACTCTAAATAATTTTAGCAACAAGGCCGTGGGCAACTATTAAAATTGCGTAAATATAAAAAAAACTTCTCCAAAATAATTCTTATTTGGAATTAATATAAATTAAGCAACTCTTATGCCATTTGTTGCATCCTTTGATTAGATTTTTCATTATTTTGACCATTCAATTCGATTAACCTATAAATTAAACAAAACTAGTTTTGTGAAGAAAAAAATTGCCCTCTTACTTTTAATAGTTTCAGCAGCCTTTTTGATTTTATATGGGCCTGATCAACTTATTAGGTATAGAACCAAGCAAAAGCTTTATAATACCATTGAAGAAATTCCTCACAATAAGGTGGGATTGCTTTTAGGAACAAGTAAATATGCCACAACAGGACAAGTTAACCTGTATTATCAATACCGGATTGATGCCGCTGTAAGTTTGTATAACCAACAAAAAATTGATTATATATTAATAAGTGGCGATAATGGTTTGATTGAATACAATGAACCCCGGACCATACGTAACGATTTAATTAAAGCAGGCATTCCTTCCGATTGTATTGTTTTAGATTATGCTGGATTCCGAACCTGGGATTCAATTATCAGGGCAAAAAAAGTATTTGGCGAAACAAAGTTTACCGTTATTTCACAGCAATTTCAAAACGAACGGGCTATTTTTATTGGCGCAAGAAATCAAATGGACTTAATCGGTTTTAATGCAAAAGATGTTTCTAAATCATACGGAGCCAAAACATTATTTCGTGAAAAATTTGCCCGTGTAAACCTAATTTTTGATATTATTATAAATAAACAGCCCAAGTATTTGGGAAATACCATAGTTATTGAATAAAAGCAACTAGGAGCAACCATTTTGAATCAATAGAAATAATAATAACTTTACATACTTTGTTAAACCTAAATTTTGCATTATGAAAAAACTGATTTTTATAGTAAGTGTTATTTTTCTGGCTCATACGGCACAAAGCCAAATTTTCAGCTGGGGAATAAAAGGTGGGGTGAATTCCTCCAAAATAAGTTTTGATGATTTTTCAGTGGATGGAGTCCCTTCTGTCGCTGTGGATCCAGCCGATCTATCTCAGCCTGATTTTTTAATTGATGTTGCTGGTACTACCGTAATTAATCCAAAATATGTTACTGTAACGATGCCAAATGTAGCATTTACCCCTTCATCATATGAATTGGGCTATCATTTTGGTGCTTTTGCCCGGATTAAAGTGTTGGCCTTGTATATTCAACCCGAACTTATTTTCTCGCAAACCAATGCAAATATTGATGTTACCGGAGAAGATGCATTCGGTGAATTTAAGAGTTCGGTTTCAACCGTTACTTACACCAACTTTGATATTCCTGTTATGGTTGGTATAAAACTAGGACCAGCCCGTTTATGCGCAGGCCCTGTTGCAACCTTTAAATTAAGTACCGAAGCTGATGCAGCTACTCAAGAAATTATTGATATGACGAATGATTTTACAGCCGTTACTAAAACGGCCACTTTTGGAGCTCAAGTTGGTGTAGGAGTTGATATTCTGAAAAAAGTAACCGTTGATTTGCGCTATGAATTTGGCCTAAGTCAGTTGGGTGATGATATTCAAGTTGCCGGTGAGACTTTTGCCACCGATCAAAGGCAAAACCAGTTTATTGCAAGTATCGGCTGGATGTTTTAATAACAGCAATTTAAGATAATTGTAACCCAGAGTATAGCACTCTGGGTTTTTTTATGCTTTGAAAATAAAAAACCGATGGTACTATTTGGATTCTTTATCCTATTTTCGCAGCAAAATAAAAAAACATAAGATGAAACTAGTAATTCTTCTCCTTATTAGCTTAACCCTAAGCTACTACTCACACTCGCAACAAATTTCAGATACGCTATACAATGCTATTCAGGATGGAATAAAAATAAAACTGAAGAATCAAGAAAAAGCGGTGGTTACTTTAGGATTCAACAGCCAGATTTGGATGCGTTACATGCAACTGAATCCGGGAACGTTTGATTACCAAGGAAATGAAGTAACTAGTGATGCAGATATTTTATTACGCCGGACCTCCATTTATACCCATTTTTCCGTAGATCGTTTTACACTTTTTTTACAAATGGCCATAGGGCAACAAGCAAATACTATATCTGTAAACCCAACGGCACCAAATAAACCTGTAATTTATCTTTACGATGCTTGGGGAAGCTATAAAATTCACAAAGATTATATAATAGCAGGAATGGGATTAAACATGTACAATGGAATTTCACGTTTATCCAGTGCCAGTTCATCAAAAACATTAACCATAGATTTAGCTACCATTTCTAACCCAAATTTAGTAACCGATGACCAATCAGGTCGCCAACTCAGCTTTTTTGTTACCGGAAATTTCGGGCAATTCAGCTATCGCGCGGCGATAGCTAAACCTTTTATTTCAAATACAGTTCCCGATAGCATTACAGTTTATAATAAAGTTTACCAAAGCCCCAATCATAATTACAGTTTTAAAAGCTATGTAGAATGGCAGTTTTTTGATAAAGAAAGTAATTCCATGCCTTTTAAAACAGGTACTTACATTGGAAAAAAAAAGATACTGAATATTGGAGCCGGTTTTGATTACCATCCAAATGCCACCGTTCTATATAAAACCCAAACAACAAGGGAATATTTCAACAACAAACAGTTTGGTGTTGATCTGTTTTTAGATTTACCATTTGCCAACCGAAGCGCCATAACCTTTTATTTAGCCGAATATTGGTCAGACTATGGCCCAAATTATACCCTGAGTTTTGGTGCGGTAGATATTTATAAAAATGGCATTAGCGAATACCAATACGGAACCGGAAATAGTACGCTCCTGCAAACCGCTTTTTTACTTCCATCGGAACATAATACCAATCGGTTGCAGCCATTTTATGAATTGACCATCCGATCTTTTGATGGATTGGGAACCCGATTATACCATCATAACTTAGGGCTCAACTGCTTTGTAATTGACCAAAAAATTAAGTTAACCCTGCAATACGAAAACCGGCCTTATTATGATGGTTCATACGTTAGCCGGAAATCGATGGTAATTGGAATGCTGCAATTTGGAATTTAATGGGCTACTACAAAACGATTTTTAATGGTTACATCCCCATTTTTAATGAATACAATATATACACCTGCAGGTAAATCGGAAACAGGTATATCGGTGCGGAACCATTCTTGAGAAGAGTTAACATGAAGTTGTTTCACCAAGATTCCTTGAATTGATAAAATTTCAAAATGAACAGCTCCGGGTAAAAAATTAGTCAATACCAAAGTTAATCGATCGTTAGCCGGATTAGGAAATAGTCTTACTTTTTGCTGGACCTCGGCCAATCGCACTGAAATAGTATCCTCATCAATTGTATCTTGATGAATATAAAACCGATGTGCATCAGCACTGCCCATAATTGGATGCAATGCAGTTTTTCCCAAATCACTGGTTGCCTGAATATAATACGATACCGAATCGCCGGGC
>JAIFNJ010000183.1 GCA_020047835.1 Bacteroidota bacterium | reverse complement strand
CAATAATTGAAGATTCCATTCATGAGGGAGACATCATAGCCATTACAACATCAATAAAGGGATTGGACATTGTACATACAGGTATAGCTATTAAAAAGGATAATCGGCTGTTTTTGATGCATGCCTCGTCATCATTGGGAAAGGTGGTTGTTTCCGATTTGCCACTGAGAGAATATCTCCAAGAAAAATCATCATTTACCGGAGTGCTTATTGGCCGATTGATGGGGAATTAATATCTTTATTTCTATTTAACCAACTTCGCTCAATCGTTCTAAAAGTTGATAACTTATTACGTGCATGTTTTTACCATCAATATTTACTATTCTATCATTATGGAATTCTTTAAGAATTCGGATGGCACTTTCGGTGGACATACCGCAAAAATCTGCTAAATCACGACGAGTTAACAACATATTAAATGTGTCCGATTCATAGATTTCTCTGGAAAGGTGTAAAATTGCATCTGCAATTCTTCCGTGAAGCTGTTTCTGGGTTAAACTCATAATACGCTCAAAATATTGAGAGGTATTTTGATTCAGTTGTCCAATTATTTTCTCGGCAAAATCAGAATTATTCCTAATTAAGTATTTCACAATCTCAGCTTGAATGCTGTATACTTTTGAGCTATCAATAGAGGCTGCACTGTAATCGAATATTCCTTTATTATAGAGTGACGACAGTCCAATAAACTCGCCTGGTTTTACAATTTTAAGAATTAAATTCTTATCGTTATGTTCTTTATATATTTTAATCAGTCCTTCCGATAAAAAAATGATATGAGAAGCAAATCCTCCTTGCTTACTAAGTATTTCACCTTTATTATAATTCAAACTTACCTGATTTTCAACAATTTTCGCTAATTGTTCTTCCGATAATTTGTCAAACCAAGGCGCAAAATCTTTTTGAATTTGTTGAATCATAAAAGTATAATTAAAATTTTTCCTAAATATACCTAAATTTGAGGTAAATCATAAATTTTCCTATCATGTTTAACTTTTTTTTATGCAATTTAGTAATTCGTTTTACTAATTTTAAAATTGAATAGATCTTGTATTTTAAATTTTATCCATTTCTTAAGCTTTTTAAACTCAAATCGATGCGAAACAATATACCAAATTTACTGCTTGTTGATGATTCTTCAACCAATAATCTCCTACTCGAAAGTGCCTTTAAGTCATTGAATTTTAAAATTATAACTGCGCTTTCTGGTGAAGAGGCCATGGTGGTTATGCAAAAGAAGGAAGTAAATTTAGTTTTATTAGATATTATGATGCCTGGTATGTCAGGCTACGATGTATTGGATGCGATGAAAAAAGATGAAAAACTTGCCAAAATTCCAGTCATTTTTGTAACAGCTAGAAACCGGTTTGAAGAGGAGCAGAGAGCCCTAGAAATTGGAGCTGCTGATTATTTTGAAAAACCGTTGAAGCTCGATATGTTAATTAAGCGAGTGAAAGAGCTTATGGAGGCTTAATCCAAATAGATTGTATGTGGAACCGCTTTGAAGGCGGTTTTTTTTTGTTTATCGGTTCCATTTTTTTTATCCTTCGAACATTACTACTTTTGAGCTTTTTAAAAATTGATTCATGAATTACTTGCAAGTTGACAATCTTTCAAAATCTTATGGTGATCTCGAACTATTCAAAAATTTAAGTTTTACAATTGATAAAGACCAGCGAGTTGCACTAATTGCAAAAAATGGCACTGGAAAAACATCATTATTGAGAATTCTTGGTGGAAAAGACACCCAAGATGCCGGAAACATTATTTTTCGAAAAGATATTACTGTTGGGTATTTGGAACAAGAACCAATTGTAAATCCGGAACTAACAGTAATGGATGAGGTTTTTCAATCATCAAATCAAGTAATTGCTGCAATTAAAGAGTATGAAGATGCTTGCAACACGCATCATCCTGATAAGCTGGATACAGCTATTCATCAGATGGATACTCTAAAAGCCTGGGACTTTGAAGTTAGAATTAAACAGATTCTTGCTCAATTAAAAATTACACAACTCGAACAAAAAGTGGGGGAGCTTTCAGGAGGTCAGCAAAAGCGTTTAGCACTGGCAAACTTGCTAATTAATGAACCCGATATTCTTATACTGGACGAACCAACCAACCATTTAGATATGGACATGATTGAATGGTTGGAAGGTTACCTTAAAAACACAAAAAGTACGCTGATAATGGTAACTCACGACAGATACTTTTTAGACAGAATCTGCGATGTTATCTATGAATTAGACAATCAACAACTGTATCGATATCGGGGCAATTACTCCTATTTTCTAGAAAAAAGGGAAGAACGGATCCTAAATCAGAATATTGAATTAGATAAGGCACGTTCACTTTATAAAAAAGAACTCGATTGGTTTAATAGAATGCCATCGGCGCGCAGTACCAAAGCAAAATACCGCATCGATTCTTTTTATGAGATTCAAGATGTGGTTAGTAGAAAAAACAATCAGGACGAAGTTAAATTAGACGTTCAAAGTGCTCGACTTGGTAGCAAAATAATTGAAATGGAACATATTTCCAAGAGCTTTGGAGAGACTGCAATTTTGAATGATTTTACTTATAAATTCAATCGGTTCGAAAAAATTGGGGTAGTAGGACCGAATGGCTGCGGGAAAAGCACTTTTCTAAACTTAATTTCAGGATTAATACCACTTGATTCAGGAAAGATTGAAATTGGATCTACCGTTGTTTTCGGATACTATACACAGCAAGGAATTCAATTTGATGAAAACAAACGGGTGATTGATGTAATTCAGGAATTATCAGAAGATATAAATCTTGGTGACGGCAACAGGCTTTCACCGACACAGTTTCTTAATTATTTTTTGTTTCCCCCATCCATGCATTACGCTTATGTATATAAGCTAAGTGGAGGTGAAAAGCGCCGTCTTTTTTTGATGACTGTATTGATGAAGAACCCGAATTTTTTAATTCTGGATGAGCCTACCAATGACTTGGATATTATGACATTAAACGTTTTGGAAGGATATTTGCAGAATTTTAAAGGCTGTGTACTTATTGTATCGCACGATCGGTATTTTATGGATAAAATAGTGGATCATTTGTTTGTTTTTGAAGATAATGGTCAAATCAAAGACTTTCCGGGAAATTATTCTCAATACCGAGATTGGAAGGAAGAACAAACTCCATTACGGAAAAAAGTTGAAAAACAACAGCCGGTTGTGGTTGAAAATGCTGATATAAAAGAAAAAACTAAACTCACCTTTAAAGAAAAGCAAGAATATGAGCAATTGAGCCATGAGATGGAACAGTTGGAAATTGAAAAGCAACAATTATTCAATTCACTATCTGATGGTTCATTGCAAGGTGAAGCCATTGTAAAGGTTTCGCAACGGTATGCTGAAATAAATCAACTTCTAGACCAAAAAGGTGATCGCTGGTTGCAACTGAGTGAATTTGCATCGTAAAAAATTAAAGAATAGTTTATTAAAATAGTAACATATTATCAATTAACTAGTTGAAATTCTTCTCGGGGAATTCTTAAAACCAATTGCCCAGTTTCAAAATATAATTTTGAATTCTATTTGCACATTATAGTCTTGATTGCTTTTTTCCATTATTTTTGTGGTTCCATGAAATATAGCACAATTTTAAAATGAAGCAGTTTCTTTTAATCATTACAATCGCGTTAATAGCGGTATCCAGATTGTTTTCTCAAGACCATGAGATTTTAATAAGCATGCCCAAGGAAGTTAAAGCAGGGAATGAATTTCTATTGATTGTAAGTTTTCCTCAGAATCACATGAATGGAGCTTCTCGATTGCAATTGCAGCTCCCAAATGGTTTTATTGCCGAAGCAAAAAAAACTGAAAATGCTGACTTTAAATTTGAAAGTCAAAAAGCTTCCTTTCAATGGCTCAATTTCCCTCAGGATCAGATAGTAGAAGTAACCATGAGTGTTACAGTAGCACCAACTATGGAAGGATATTTTGTGGTTAAAGGCCTTGCTAATTGGATTGGTAATAAAGAATCGTTGAGAACTGATATATATCCCCAAGTCATTACAGTAAGAGCTGGCGACAAGAATGAAAAAGAATTGCAAAAGAGCTTTGAAAAGACCAAAATTACCTACGAGGAGTTCAATTCAGCAGGAGTAGCCTGCATTCGACAAGTTCCATTTGAAAAAAATGGAGAAGTTATTGTAAATTTATTGGTTAGTAAAGGCGATTTGAACAAATATGGCAAAATACAGGAAACAATTCCTGCGGGTTATAAGGTAGAAAACATAAAAAGCCAAAATGCAATTTTTGTTTACAATGAAAAACAAAATATTGTTAAATATATGTGGATGACCATGCCTGAAAAACCCAAGTTTTTGGTATCTTATAAATTAATTCCAACGGATGCAATTGATAAATCAAATCCATTTTTAATAATTGGCACGTTTTATTATGCTGTTAACAATAAAACATTGACTATTGATATATTAGAGCGGGGAATAGAACTCGTTGAAGAATAGAAGCAGTTAAAAAATGCCTTAAATGGTTAATTTAAAAAGAGTTAACGAACAACTGCAAGGAGGATTTCCACATCTTACACAGCCATAATTAAATTTTAAACTTTCATTATACCAATAATTTGGAATTATTTCTACATTTTGGAATCCCAATCTTTTGAGCTTTAATGTAAAATTAAAACTTTTACTTTCAGTCCAGGCTAAATAGAAAAAAACAGTTGCACCATACAAGCTTTTCATTTTTTCAATTGCAGCTAATATCAAACTTGTTCCAAAACCTTGCTGCTGAAAATCTGGCTTAATTGCAATTGTTTTTATTATTCCATAAGGCATTAAAGCGCTATCAAACGCATAACTTAGATTTTTATCTATTAATTCTTGATTCCATAAAGTAAAACAAAACCCTAAAATTTGATTCTGACGGGCCACTTTTAAAAAAACACCGGGTAATTCCAGTATTTTATCTATTTGATTAACAGTTAAATAGTTTGAACCAAAACATTCATCAGCTATATTTTTTATTGCCCCGCAATCACTTTTAAGAATAGGTGCTAATTTATATTTTTCCATTAAATAAAATTGTACATTTTCTTTAATTGAACCTTAAGTATAAATGATAAAAATGAATGCAATTAAAAAAAACCAGACTCAAAAAGTCTGGTTTTATTGGTGATCTTAATTCTCTTTACTCTTCCGAATCCACATCTTCTTCTGCATCGGCTTGACTTATTGCTTTACGTGAATTTTCAATTTTAAACTTCACTTTTTCAGCTTTTTTATCGAAGGTTACTGATATCACATCGCCTTCTAACATTTCAGCTTTTAAAATAACTTCAGCCATTTCATCTTCTAAATACTTTTGAATAGCACGTTTTAATGGACGTGCGCCATATTGCACATCATATCCTTTTTCTGCAATAAAATCTTTTGCTTTTGGTGATATCCGGAGTTTATAGCCTAACTGTTCAACCCGCTGATACAATCCTTTTAATTCAATATCAATAATTAAATGGATGTGTTCTTTTGTAAGCTGATTAAACATTACCACGTCATCAATCCGGTTTAAAAATTCCGGGGCGAAGGCATTTTTAAGCGCTTTTTCAATAATACCTTTAGCTATTTCATTGGATGACTGCTGTTTCGTTGTTGTATTAAAACCAACTCCGCTACCAAAATCCTTTAACATTTTGGTACCAATATTCGAGGTCATAATAATTATAGTGTTCCTAAAGTCAATTCTACGTCCCAAACTATCAGTAAGTCTTCCTTCATCCAAAACCTGCAGTAATAAATGAAACACATCAGGGTGAGCTTTTTCAATTTCATCGAGCAACACCACTGAATAAGGTTTTCTCCTAACTTTCTCTGTCAATTGACCTCCTTCTTCATAGCCAATATATCCCGGAGGTGCCCCAACCAATCTGGAAACTGAGAATTTTTCCATGTATTCGCTCATGTCAACACGAATTAGATTGTCTTTGCTATCAAAAAGATACTGGGCCAGTACTTTAGCTAATTGTGTTTTTCCAACACCTGTAGGACCTAAGAAAATAAAGGTTCCGATGGGTTTATTCGGATCTTTAAGTCCGGCACGATTACGCTGAATTGACTTAACAATTTTTTCAATTGCCTCGTCTTGCCCAATAACTCCACCTTTAAGTTCTTGCGCCATTTTTAAAAGGCGCGAACCTTCAGCTTGAGCAATCCGTTGCACCGGAACTCCGGTCATCATGGCAACTACCTCTGCCACATTTTCAGCATTCACGGTTTCACGGTGTTTAATCAGATCATTTTCCCATTTGTTTTTTTCGTTTTCCAGACTTTCCAACAGTTTCTTTTCAGTATCTCTAAAACTAGCAGCCATTTCAAAGTTTTGACTTTTAACTGCATGAATTTTCTTCTCACGTATTTCTTCAATTTCCTTTTCTAGTTCTTCAATGCGCTGTGGAACTTTAATGTTTGAAATATGAACCCTTGAACCAGATTCATCCATGGCATCAATGGCTTTATCCGGTAAATGCCTGTCTGAAATATACCTATTCGTTAATTTTACACACGCTTCAATAGCATCAGGAGTATAGTTTACATTATGGTGTTCCTCGTACCGGCTTTTTATGTTGTTGAGTATTTCAACTGTTTCTTCAGCTGAAGTTGGATCAACCATAACTTTCTGGAAGCGACGTTCCAAAGCACCATCTTTTTCAATAAACTGGCGGTATTCGTTCAATGTAGTTGCCCCAATGCATTGTATTTCTCCTCGGGCTAGTGCCGGTTTAAGCATATTGGCAGCATCCAAAGAACCCGTAGCACCTCCAGCACCAACAATGGTGTGAATTTCATCAATAAATAAAATTACATTATCGTTTTTAGAAAGTTCATTAAGAATGGCTTTCATCCGTTCTTCAAATTGTCCCCGATATTTAGTGCCGGCAACAATAGAGGCAAGATCCAATGCAATTATCCTTTTGCCAAACAAAATTCGGGATACTTTTTTTTGTATTATCCGAATAGCCATACCTTCAGCAATGGCTGATTTTCCAACTCCGGGTTCACCTATTAAAACCGGGTTATTTTTTTTTCTCCGACTTAATATTTGTGCCAATCGTTCAATTTCAATTTCCCTACC
>JAIFNJ010000036.1 GCA_020047835.1 Bacteroidota bacterium | reverse complement strand
ATATTTCGAATGGCATTTAATGCAATTTCGGGTGTTTTAATATCGGGCTGGCCAATGTTTAAGTGGTAAACTTT
This sequence comes from Bacteroidota bacterium, assembly GCA_020047835.1. Taxonomy (GTDB): domain Bacteria; phylum Bacteroidota; class Bacteroidia; order Bacteroidales; family SZUA-534; genus GWE2-40-63. Next base: position 7,055 of record JAIFNJ010000036.1, on the reverse strand, counting down.
TCTGCCTTTACGCTTGGCTTCTTCAGCATACGGAACCAGTTTTCTGATTGGAGAAGCTGGCATCTGAATACCTTTATTTGAAATTTGTGGCATAGCAATAATTATTTGGAATTTGGTTTTATGTTAGAATCAATGTGAACTTCGTTTTTTGTAAAGCCTGATTTCGCCTTTGAATTTTTAATGGGACCATCGGATACAGTGCCTTCAATTAGTAACTTTATTGGGCGATCACTAAAATTGGTATATACAAACACCGATTTTTCAAATTTTCCGGATTGCGAGGTGTCGTATTTAACTTTTACCGTCCCTACTTCTCCTTTTTTTACTGGTTTATCTGTCCAAGTTGGCGAGGTGCATCCACAGGAAGTAGTAACATGCCATATAACCATTGGCTTTTCGTCCTGATTTGTTATTTCAAAGGTGTAAACGGCTTTACTCTTTTGTTCAATCACTCCAAAATCTTTCTTCAGGGTATTTATTGAAATGGGAAGATTCTGTTCGTTTTGTTGATTCGAAACTAAGGTATCCTGCCCATAAGCCGCTGCCAATAAACCTATTATTAAAAAAATACAAAGTGCAATCCTATTCATACATTGAGTAAGTAAAGAAGTGCAAAATTACAATTTTAAATAGAAACCAAGGGATTACCCATCCTATTATTTAACATGGTTTCGTGCTGTTTCTTGGGAGTTTGGTCATAAAAAAATAGGGACCAAAAAACCTTAAATCAAATAGGATGAAAAGTATATAAAAGCCTTACTTTATTACAAATTTACTACTGATTACAGTGGCTGCCATTGCAAAAACGCCAAAGTAAATACTTGTAATAGAAGTTATACACTAATTAATTGGTTTTGTAATCGTAGGTAACTTCTTTTAAATCCAGATTTGCCTTTATAATTTTTTCTTTCAATCCTTCTTTATATGCTACCGTAGCTTTGAAAACTTCGGCATCGGCCACCGCTATAATTTGCGCTGCTAAAATAGCGGCATTTTGAGCGCCATTGATTCCAACAGCAGCCACAGGTATTCCGGGAGGCATTTGAATGATTGATAAAACAGCATCCATACCATCCAAGGATGCATTAATTGGTACACCAATAACCGGAATTGGTGTCATAGCAGCAATTACACCCGGCAAATGCGCTGCCATGCCTGCACCAGCAATTATTACTTTAATTCCTCTTTCAGAAGCTCCTTTGGCAAATACTTCCACTTCATCAGGCGTCCGATGAGCAGATAATGCATTCATCTCAAATGGAATACAGAATTCATTCAATGTTTTGGCAGCTTTTTCCATCACTGGCAAATCTGACATACTGCCCATAATAATACTAACTTTTGGTTCCATTTTACTATTTTTTATATACTTAATGTAAGGTTAACTATCAGAATTGTTTATTTTAGCCGCAAATTAAAATAAAAAAATCAATTAAATGAGTTATATAATTAGTTCCGTAACATTGATTTCCATTTGATTGTTTTCCATTAAATAAAATTGGATAATGCAGGAATCAAATACGGTTCAATAAGAATTATGAATACCAATGGTTTGAGGCTATTAAGCAATATATTTCGGAAAGTTTTACCTATGAAAAAATGAATATGAGCAAAGAAGTACAAGTTCTTGATAAAAAGTTTAAAGTTTCGATTTCATCAGAAGAAATACAAAAATCGATTCAGACAATGGCCATGAAGATTAATTCTGATATGGCGGGCAAAGATGTCATTTTCTTTGGTATTTTAAACGGGTGTTTTATGTTTGCTGGCGATTTGTTTAAGTACATTGAGCTTCCCTGCCAAATTTCTTTTTTAAAATTGGCATCCTATCAGGGAGTCTCAAGTTCGGGTAATGTAAAACAACTTATTGGTATTAATGAGAACATTGAAGGTAAAACCGTAATTATACTTGAAGATATTGTTGATACAGGCAATACATTAGATAGTATAATTAAACAGTTAAAAGGGTATGAACCGGCCGAAATAAAAATTGCAACTCTTTTATACAAGCCACAAGCTTATATTAAGGAAATTCCCATTGATTACATTGGATTTGAGATACCCAATGAGTTTATTATTGGGTATGGACTTGATTATGATGGTTTTGGAAGAAACTTAAAAGATATTTATACCATTGTAAAATAAAATCCAGTAATCGATTTATTGAAAAACGGAAAAATTGATCAATATCAGATAATTTCACTGAATCGTTTATATATGAAAGTAGCTAACCGATTCTTTAAGGTGGTTTGCTAAAGCTGAAAGTTCATCAGCACTATTGGCCAGTTGTTCTGCAGCATTGGCATTTTGTTGGGTAATGCTATTAAATTGCTGGGTAGCCTGATTTATTTGTTCTGCCCCATTTCGTTGTTCTAAACTCGAAGCGGCAATTTCTTGTATAAGGCTAGTGTTTCGGTCAATATCCGGAACTAACGTTTTAGCTTTGTTACCAGCTTCAGTGGAAACTTGCAATCCTTTTTTAACAAGAATGGTTATGTCATCGGCTGCTAGCTTGCTTCTCTCTGCCAGTTTTCTAACTTCAGCAGCTACTACTGAAAACCCTTTACCATGATCACCGGCACGAGCTGCTTCAACGGCAGCATTTAGCGCTAAGATGTTGGTTTGGAAGGCAATCTCACCAATAAAACCTATTTTTTCAGTTATTTTACGCATGGCATCAGCTGCCTGCGACGAAAGCTCATTGGTTTCGTTTACATTTTTTGATGTTATCAGCGAAATTTTTTCAGTTTGCTGGGCATTTTCTGAACTTTGTTCAATATTTGCTAACATCTCTTCAATTGAGGCCGAAATTTCTTCTGCTGATGCTGCCTGATCCGATGAGCCTTTGGACAATAATACAGAATTCTCCTTAACATCATGACTGGAATTAACCAATCGCTCGGCATTATCGCTAATATTTTCTACTGTTTCTCTAATTTGTGATACCATGTCGCGCAATGCATCGGCCAACTGTCCTATTTCATCTTCTTGATGAATATCTATAGTAGCTGATAAATCGCCATTACCAATGGTTTTTGCAAAGAATATGCTCTTTTTTAATGGGTTCACAATAGCATTGTACAATAGATAAGAAATAGAAAGTGAAATGAAAATCATAATGATTCCTGAAAAGATTACTACCCATACATTCCCTGTAGCCGAAGATTTCATATCAGTAAGCATTTGCGTATTCTCAACAAGATATTTACTTTCTAAATAATCAATATCAGCTGTTATTTTTTTTGAAAGCTCAATAATATCTCCTCCTTCGTTAACCATTGGTTCAATCTCAAAGAAGACCATGGCATCGTTATATGCTTCAAAACTATTTAGTTTGTCCATTACCGACCTAATTTGAGACTGTAGAATTTCAATTTCTTTAAAAATATATATCAGTGTATCACGGTCGTTTGTTGAATTCCATCGGGAAGATAATGCCGCCAGTTTTTCTTTTTCTTGCATCATGGCTTTATCTAAAACAAATTTTAGACGTATTTTATCAGGGGTATCTTGTTGTTTTTCAATATAGGCCCATCCACGGATAAGGTTTTTTGATTCAGTAACCAGCCCTTTAAGCAATTGCAAAGATGAAATGGTAGGAGAATTAACCTCACTAATTTCAGCATTTAAAATTTGAGTATTGTGCATAGTGCGGTACGAAAGACTACTGACTATAATTATAACAAGCACAATGATACCAAATCCAAAAACCAGTTTTTGTGCAATAGATGCTTTTATATTCATACTTGTTTTTTTAATTATTTAACAATTGCATTTGATAAACTAAGCAGGGCATTACTAAACTTAAGTCCAAATTTATCTGCATTGGCCGCGCTAATCTCAAATTTCAATTTGCTATCTCTAACCACAAAATTAATCATGGAACCATTGTCAATGGCATTTTCAGCTTCAGTAATAATTAGTGCGTTTTTATTGCTTAATTTTGCCATCACAACTAATGCATTTTTCGAAAAATTAAGCTTCTCGGAAAAATAAATGATTTGACAGTAGGAAATTTCATCCACGGTTTTAAACTCTTTTATAACAATATTTTGAGCTCCAAACTTTTTTCCAACGGTTTGACTTCTTAATTGCTCCGATATGGAACTCTCTTTTACAACGCCAATTACAAAATCACCTTCTTTTGCCGCTTCGGGCCAACCCACATAACGTATAAAATTTAGCGTAAACATTGCTTTGTATTTTGCTATTTCAGCATCTTGGGCAGAGGCCGTTACATTTATTATAACCAATACTATAACTAGTAACTTCTTCATTCTATTTAATTTAATAATTATTTATTTTTTATTAACACTTAACCGTTTCATTTGTTTAACTAAACTTGCGAAATTAACTCTAAACAGTTAGCTCTTTATTTTGAATTTACATTCATGCTTCGCATTTATAAGACTCCAATGAATCAAATGTTTCCTATATTATTATTATCAGTAAGGTAACGTTTTTTTCGCAAACCGAGGCAATAATAGAAAAATAAATTAAAGTTCAACAGGGTTTTTCCAAAATTTTATTTTATATCATTTTCAATCAATTGTAACCCGCTGTTTGCTAAAGAATAAATCGATAGATAGGAACATTTTGAATAATGCTAAATCAGGTATTATTTAATGATGGCATTTGATAACGAAGTGAGTGCGCTGCTGAATTTAAGACCAAATTTTTCAGCATTGGTAGCACTTATTTCAAATTTTAATTTTTCATCCCTTACTACAAAATTTATCATAGAACCATCTTTAACAGCTCCTTCAGATTCAGTAACTATAAGGGAATTGCTGTTGTTTAACTTTTCAATTACCACTTGGGCGTTACGCGAAAAATTTTGATTGTTCGAAAAGAATAACAGTTGGCAGTCGGTAATCTCCTCAACGGTTTTAAATTCCTTAATTACAATGTTTTGAAAACCAAATTTTTTACCTGTGGTTTGGCCTTTTAAATTTTCAGCTATGGCTGGTTCTTTTACAACTCCAATAATAAAATCACCTTCTTTTGAAGCATCGGGCCAACCTACATACCGCACAAAATTAAGAACAAACATGGCTTTATACTTAGCTATATCTGCATTCTGTGCAGAAGAAGCTAATGAACCAAAAAGTAAAAATATAACTATGACTTTTTTCATTTTAGCTATTTTTTAAACCAGTTATACGATAGGTTAAAAAGTTAGTTCTAACGCAGCTTGTGATATAAGCACACATTAATCCTGATATGGATTAACGTTAAACCTATCGGATGTCATGGAAATTAGAAATAATTTTAAAACCCTTTTTTATAAAAGTAGTATTTTCTTACTTAGTTGCAAAACTGCACCCATTTTTTCCACATTTACCCTAAATCCACAACCGTTTTATTCCATAAGGTAATTTCTGTTTAAGAATTAAGGTTTTAAATGCCGATTACGAAGATTCCTTAATTTGTTTATCCTAACCAGATGGCTTGGGTTTCATAAATAGGAAGTATATTTGTAGCCTGATTATTAAATTATAAGTTATGTCGCAATCGAGTTTTGTTGATTATGTTAAGATATGTGTGCGGAGTGGAAATGGTGGGAATGGGTCAACGCATTTCAGGCGCGAAAAATATATCCCAAAAGGCGGGCCCGATGGAGGCAATGGCGGAAGAGGAGGCCACATTATTTTACGTGGCAACAATCAAATGTGGACTTTATTGCATTTGAAATACCGCAAGCATATTTTTGCCGAGAACGGGGGTTCTGGTAGCGGAGGATTGTGCACTGGAGCCGAGGGGGAAGATATATATGTGGAAGTTCCATTGGGGACTGTAGTAAAAGATGCAGAAACTATGGAAGAAATAATGGAGATTACCCAACACGGTGAAGAAAGAATACTTATGCAAGGAGGAAGAGGTGGCATGGGAAATGATTTCTTTAAGTCGGCCACGTTCCAAACCCCTCGTTTTTCGCAACCGGGCGAAGAAGGCCAAGAAGGTTGGAGGGTATTGGAGCTTAAGCTTTTAGCCGATGTGGGTTTGGTCGGTTTTCCCAATGCAGGTAAATCAACGTTGCTTTCCGTAGTATCTGAGGCTAAACCAAAAATAGCCGATTATGCTTTTACTACTTTGGTTCCAAGTATTGGTATTGTTTCATACCGCGACAACCGGTCATTTGTTTTGGCCGATATACCGGGAATTATTGAAGGGGCGCATGAGGGGAAAGGGTTGGGATTGCGTTTTTTACGCCATATTGAACGTAACTCGATGTTGCTTTTTTTAGTGTCAGCCGACAGTAAAGACATTCATCAAGAATATAAGGTTTTAGTTAATGAATTAAAACTTTATAACCCCGAGCTACTTGATAAGAAGCGAATTTTAGCGGTTTCAAAATCTGACTTGTTGGACGAAGAACTTATTCGGGAAATAAAAAATGACTTGCCAGAAATTCCTCACCTGTTTATATCGTCAGTGGCAAATCAAGGGCTAACTGAACTCAAAGATTTAATCTGGAAAACGTTGAATGAATAATCCTCTTACTTGTTAGCCTTCATAGAACATATCGATAGGCAATTACTTTTGCTGATAAACGGCTGGAATAGCCCTTTATGGGATGTTATAATGGTTGCCTTTACCGAAACATATTTCTGGATACCGTTCTACCTTTTGTTGCTTTTTTTATTGTACCGAAAGCAAAAGAGCCAAATCTGGCTTAGCTTATTATTCATTGGTTTAATGATAGTTGCCGCTGATCAAATATCAGTGCACGGGTTTAAAAATGTCTTTCTTCGATATCGCCCCTGCTATAATTTGGAATTGGAGGGATACTTGCATTTAGTTGATGGCAAGTGCGGTGGAATTTATGGATTTGTTTCGTCACATGCAGCCAATACATTTGCTTTAGCCGGGTTTCTAAGTTTCATCTTTAACCAAAAATGGTGGATTGCCGGACTTATTTTTTGGGCTTCTCTGATTTCCTATAGCCGTGTTTATTTAGGGGTACATTATCCGCTGGATGTAATTGGTGGAGCCTTGCTTGGACTATTTTTAGGAGCAATATTTTATTATTTATATCAATACACATTAACCTA
>JAIFNJ010000006.1 GCA_020047835.1 Bacteroidota bacterium | reverse complement strand
CCTCTGGGATAATTAAAACAACTCCTGTTTAATATAAAACGTGTAAATTAGCACATTAAATAAAAACAGTAACCGATTTAAAATTAAAATTTTATGAAATTCAATATCCTTTTCCTGCTATTCTTTCTAGTTGCTTTTCTTATCGGTTGCCATAACAACACTAGAACGGTTCTCTTCAACAACCCAACTATTAGTTATCAGGGAAGAATTGACTTTAAACCAGATGCAGCGGTGTTTTCCTGGCCGGGAACCTCTGCAACTCTTTTTTTTGAAGGGACCTCCATTTCTGCCATATTAAAAGATTTGGACACGGCTAATTACTATAATGTTTTAATTGACGATAATTTTGTTTTAAAAATACATACGGATAGTGTAAAGCGGAGCTATTTGTTAGCTTCCGGGTTACCAAAAGGCGTTCATAAAGTTGAATTATTCAAGCGGACTGAAGAAGATAAAGGCAAAACCATGTTCTACGGCTTTGAATCGCAGCATCGGATAAAAGCGATCCCTCAACCGGAAGAAAAAAAACGAAAGATAGAGTTTTACGGCAATTCCATTACATGTGGCTATGCCATTGAAGACTCCAGTGGCAGAGATTCAGGAAACGGGTATTTTGAAAACAATTACCTGACCTATGCCGCCCTAACCGCCCGTCATTTTAATGCCCAGTATTCTTGCATCGCAAAAAGTGGCATTGGAATATTGGTTAGCTGGTTTCCTATTATCATGCCTGAAATGTATGATCGGCTCAACCCAGCTGATTCCACCTCGAAATGGGATTTTAACCAATATACACCCGATGTGGTGGTAATTAATCTGTTTCAAAACGACTCGTGGATAGTAAATATGAGGGAATACGAGCAATTCAAGCATCGGTTTGGAAGTTCCGCTCCAGACACGAATACCATTATTTCCGCATACAAAAGTTTTGTGGCTGGCATTCGAATGGTTTACCCCAACGCTCATATTATTTGTGCCTTAGGCAATATGGATGCTACCCGGACCGGTTCTCCTTGGCCGCGGTATATTCAACAAGGCATTTCCCCACTCAACGATTCAAAAATGCACCTCTGTTTTTTTGAATATAAAAACACCGATGGTCATCCAAATATAGCCGAGCAAAAAACAATGGCCGATACCTTAATAGCGTTTATTGAAGAGCGAATAATTTGGTAGATCTGATTTTAAAAAAATCCCGTTTTTACAGCTAAATCTTTTCTTAGAAAATAAAATTGCCTTTGTATGACAATGAATTCCTACATTTGGCAAATTTTTTATCATGATACAAAACCATTTGGGTGAATTTATTGCCTTAGGTACCGCCGTTTGTTGGACTGCAACCGGATTGGCTTTTCAACAGGCAACACGCCGCGCAGGCTCTCTTTCAGTAAATATCCTCCGGTTATTGATGGCATTAATTCTTTATATGGGAGTTTCATACTTTGTGCGTGGAATGATTTTGCCCATAGATGCATCGGCACATGTTTGGATTTGGATGACCATATCGGGGCTGGTGGGGTTTGTGTTTGGCGATTACTTTTTATTTAAATCCTATGAATTTATAAGTGCCCGTATTTCAATGCTGGTTATGGCTCTTAGTCCACCCTTTGCGGCCATTATCAGCTATTTTGCCTTGGGCGAAACCATGACAATTAAATCACTGTTAGCCATGATGGTAACCCTTTCGGGTATTGTATTGGTGGTAACTGAGAAAAAAAAGATGGAAGATGCCGCGGAAGGCAAAAAGCCTGGGCTTCAATTCTCATTCCCAATAAAAGGACTGCTCTTTGCCTTGTTGGGAACCATTGGCCAAGCCACCGGCCTTGTGCTTAGTAAATACGGTATGGACGATTATAATGTTTTTGGAGCAACTCAAATTCGGGTAATCGCCGGAAGCATCGGTTTTATTTTTCTAATCACCTTTGTAAAACGGTGGTCACGGGTAAAGTCAGCTATCCGCGATTCAAAAGCCATGCGATATATAATGATTGGTGCTATTTTTGGTCCTTTCATTGGGGTTTACTTATCCTTGCTTTCAGTAAAATACACTTCGGTGGGAATTGCTTCAACCATAATGTCCATAATACCGGTACTCATTATACCTCCGGCAATTTGGTTTTATAAAGAAAAAGTGACCGTTAAAGAAATTATTGGTGCTGTAATAACCGTTGGAGGCGTTATTTTATTTTTTGTTTAATATTCACACTAGTAACCTGTAAAAGAGTGAACTAAATTTTATACTTTTAAATTTTGGTTCTATAATGTTCCTTTTTGTGAACCAATAGGATGTCTTTCTGTTAATAAGGAATCTGACTTGAAAATAATAACTATCAAAAGGGTGCAACCAAGACTAAAAACACGTTTAATTCATTTTTATAATGGATGAGTTAAAATTAAAATACAATCAAATACAAAAAGAATTGGCTGAAACAAGATCCCTTGTTTCGGAGTTATCTTCTTTCAAATCGCAATTATTGGAAAGTGAGGCCAGCTTGTCCTCGTTATTTGAGAATACAAATGATTCCATTTGGTCTATCGACACCAATTACTGCATTAGAACCATCAATAATAATTTTAAATTTCAATTCAAAATTGCCTTTGGAGTAGAATTAAACGCGGGTTCTCCTATTGTTGATTTGCTGCCGGAAATGATTCGTAATATCTGGCGCGAAAGATATTCGAGAGCATTGCAAGGCGAAAGCTTTTCTGTAATCGATCACTTTGAGTTTGAAGGGGTAGCTCAATACGTTGAAATTCGGTTTAATCCTATTCGGTTAAATAATGTGGTTGTAGGAGCATCTATATTTGGCCGTGATATTACCGCACAAGAGCTGGCAAAAAAGAACCTGCAGGAAAGCGATGCCAATCAAAAATCACTCATTGAAAATGTAAATGCCCGCATCTGGTCCATCGACACAAAGTTTAACATCATTATTGCCAACAATAATTTTAAAAACGATTACAAATTAGCCTTTAACGCCGATTTAGATAAAGGCGTTTACTCCATGATAAACTTACCGCCTCAGATGGAACAAGTTTGGATGGAACGCTATTCAAAAGCGCTAAAAGGCAACCAATTTTCGGTAATTGACGAATTTCATTATCAAGGAGTACCTCAATTTTCCGAAACATATTTCAATCCTATTACCATTAATCAGGAAATAATCGGAGCAACTTGTTTATCGTACGATATTTCAGAACAAAAAAGAGCCGAAGAGGCTCTCAAGGAGAGTGAACACCGATATAAATCGCTGATTGCCAACATTCCTAGTGTTACCTATACCCGACGGGCCGATGAAAAAGGCCAATTTACCTTTTTAAGTAAAGAAATTTTTAACCTTTGTGGTTACAAGGCGGAAGAATTTATCGATAAAAAGATAATTAACTATTTCAATTTAATTCATTCGTCAGATATAGAGGCCGTTAACAAACAAATTTCAGAAAAAATTTTATTGCGCCAAAGTTTTGGTATTGACTATCGCATTAAGCATAAAAAGGGAGGTGTCATTTGGGTTCATGAAAGAGGCCGTGGAAGCTATAACGAAGAAGACGTGCTAATTTCTATCGATGGCACCATTTCCGACATAACCAAACAAAAAAGAGCAGAAGAAGAATTGCTGGAAAGTGAACAACGGTTCCGGTTTCTTAGTAAGGCTTCCGTAGATTTGTTATCTTTTAAAACTAAAAAAGAACTATTGACTTATTTGGCTGATTCACTGTCGGCCCAATTGCCTGATTGTATTATCATGGTGGCTTCGGTTAACGAAAACAATAAAACCCTCCAATTAAGCAATCTGGCCGGAATTGAAACGGGGATCCTCCAGCAAATACAATCAATCCTCACCAGTAATCCATTGAACAACGCATTCTCGATAAATCCGGACATTTACAAAAGCATTAAAACCGGAAAACTAACTAAGAATAAAAAAGGAATTCATGAATTATTGGAAGGCGTTATTTCGAAGCACGAAGCCGTTAGTATTGAAAATCTTTTACCTTCCGATACGGTTTACACGCTTGGAATAAAAAAAGAGAACCAAGTGGTTGCAGCTCTTTTCATTTTGTCAAAAGTACCCATTCAAACCAACGATTTTAGTTTTATAGAATCGCTGGCTAATTTAGCAACCATTGTTCTCCGACAATTGCTATTGTTGGAAGCCCTTTATTACAGCGAGGAAAAGCTTCGAAAAATATTTGATCATTCCAAAGCTGCCATTTCCATTCACGATGAAAAATCGTTTTTGATGGTAAATAAAGCTTGGGAACAATTTACGGGTTACACCGCTGAAGAATCAAAACAGTTACCTCCCCTGAATTTGGTGCATCCTCAAGAAAGAGATCGGATTAAAGAAATAACAGATGCCCGCTTAAAAGGGGAAGAGGCACCTACCAATTACCTTTTCCCATTACTTAGTAAAGATTCAGAAGAGAAGTGGGTCGATATGTCGGCCTCGGTAATTGATTTTGAAGGCAAACCAGCAACCTTGGTTATTTCCAATGATATTACCGATAGAAGAAAAAAAGAACTGGAAATAAGTAAACTATCAACCGCAATTATTAATTCTCCTTTAAGCATTGTAATTACCGATATTGATGGAAGTATTGAATATGTAAATCCTCATTTTTGTGAATTAACAGGATACACTTATGAAGAAGCGTTAAGTAACAATCCTAAAATACTGAAATCAGGACTTACCTCCCGTGAAGTTTTTGTAGATCTCTGGAACACCATATTGCGGGGTGAAGTTTGGAATGGAGAATTTATTAATAAAAAGAAGAACGAAGAAATCTATTACGAAAGCGCCCGGATTGCTCCAATTTTTGACGAAGAAGGAATTATTATAAGTTTTATTGCCATAAAAGAAGACATTACTGAGCGAAAAATAAACCTGAAACGGATAGAGCAATCAGAACAGGAACTCAAAGAATTGAATGCCCAAAAAGATAAGTTCTTTTCTATTATTGCGCATGATCTTCGGAGCCCATTTTCCGGATTAGTTGGACTTACCGCGCTGCTAAAAGAGAATATTAAAACCTTAGAACCCAAGGAAATTGACTATTATTTGGAATTAATAAATGACTCCACACAACACGTACTTAAATTATTGGAAGATTTGCTTGCATGGGCCCGCGCACAAACAGGACGAACTGAGTTTAAACCCATTCGTTTGAATAGCTACGAGTGTATTCAAGAAACCATTCAAGTGCAACTTTTGGCTGCCAATACAAAAGCTATTACCATTCAAAATAATGCTATTCCTGATTTGCTGGCCTTTGCCGACCGGAATATGGTGCTTACCATTTTACGAAACATTGTAGCAAATGCCATTAAATATACCCACCGAAATGGAACTATTGAGATTGAAAGTTATACCAAAAATTTTCATGATAAGCTTTTTGTAGTTTTTGCAATTAAGGATAACGGTACCGGAATTGCCAAAGACAAAATGAATAAGATTTTCAAAATAGAGGAAAACTTTACCACTCCGGGTACTGAAAAAGAAAAAGGAACGGGTTTGGGATTGATTCTATGCAAAGAATTTGTTGAAATGAATGGTGGTAAAATTTGGTGCGAAAGTACTGAGGGTGTGGGAAGCATTTTCTACTTTTCATTGCCAGTGGCTCAATAAATTGGGTTTATTTTTAACTTCCTTACTCCTCAAAAAAACAGATTTAATCCGTTCAAAAGGTAGTGCCTCGAACCAATTTTCAACCTTTCAATATTTTATTATCTTTACAGGTTAGTTATCATATCGTTTTTTGAGCAATTAATTATAATAACCAGTAAAATGCACAACGATTTATCAAGGGGTTGCCCTGTTAAAAATATTGATCCCGAATTCACTTCAAACATGAAAATTGCCTATGCGGGCAAATTAAATATTTTTGACTGGCTTCGGGATATTCCAAAAGGAATTAGAAAAGAAGATTTGTATGAGGTCCGCTTTAAAAATACCCGAAAGGGCTATTTTTATAATGTGAACGGGCTGCGGTTAGATACCGGAGATATTGTGGCGGTTGAGGCATCACCCGGACACGATATAGGGATTATCTCATTAAAAGGCCCTTTGGTTTTGCATCAGTTGAAAAAACTTAGAATCCCCATTACCGAAGAGTTTAAAACCATTTACCGGAAAGCCAAACCCAACGATATTGAAAAGTGGAAAGAGTCCATTGAACTGGAAACAGAGACTATGGTTGCATCCCGTCAAGTGAGCCTCGACCTGAAACTTGATATGAAAATTGGGGATGTGGAATATCAGGGAGATAAAACCAAAGCCATTTTTTATTACATCGCCGATGAACGGGTTGACTTTCGTCAATTGATTAAAGTACTGGCTGAGAAATTTAAAATCAGGGTCGAGATGCGGCAAATTGGAGCCCGTCAGGAGGCCGGAAGAATTGGCGGTATTGGTTCCTGCGGCCGCGAGTTGTGCTGCGCCACCTGGATTAATAGCTTTGTTTCGGTTACTACTAATGCCGCCCGGTATCAGGAGTTATCGCTTAATCCTCAAAAACTGGCCGGACAATGCAGTAAACTCAAATGTTGCCTCAACTACGAAGTTGATTCTTATATGGATGAAAGAAAAAACTTTCCCTCTTCCGAAATTCATTTAGATACCCATTTAGGAAAAGCCATTCATATTAAAACCGATGTGTATCGGCATATTATGTGGTATGTGTTAGAGGGTGGCCCCGGTTCAGGAATTATTCCACTGGCTACTGAAAAAGTTAAAGACATTATTGAACAGAACAAAAAAGGACAACGGGCCGATGTTACCCCCGTTAAAATTGATGTTCCTATTACCCCTGAAAACCTTGAGTTTACCAATGTGGTGGGTCAGGAAAGCCTTACCCGGTTCGACAATCCTGCCGATAGAAAAAAGAAACCCCATAATAATAAACACCGAAAATTTAGGAGTAACAATGAAATTCAGAAGTAACTGGTTTTTTATTTTGGGGGTGTTCACATTAGTAGCCTGTGACCCAAATCGATTCTATGAAAAAAACGTTGATTTTGCCAACGAATCCTGGTCAAAAGATAGTATTGCTGCTTTTGAAGTTGAAATTACTGATACCCTGACGGTATATAACATTTACCTGAATAACCGCATCAATGGGCAATACGAATACAGT
>JAIFNJ010000004.1 GCA_020047835.1 Bacteroidota bacterium | reverse complement strand
ATCCATACAGGAAGTGTTGCCCGGTTTCGATAATCAACCGTTTGCTGAATCATATAAAATTTCGTCCGATGCCGATTCATTAGTTTGTTATCCGGGTAAGCTTAATAGCGAAATAATTGGAGTAGCTGTTGAAACCTATACTAAAAAAGGGTATAGCGGTTATATAAGTATTATGGTTGGTTTTAAGCCTGATGGCACTATAATTAATTATTCCATTATTGAACATAAAGAAACTCCTGGTTTGGGCACTAAAATGGTGAATTGGTTTAAAACCGATAAAAAAGATCAAAGCGTTATTGGCAAAAATCCAGGTATAAATAACCTGACTGTTAAAAAAGACGGTGGCGAAGTAGATGCCATTACCGCGGCTACTATCAGTTCACGGGCATTTTGTGATGGCATTCAACGGGCATACAATGCTTACATGAATTCAAAAAAAACGATTGAAGAACAAACTGTTCTAACGAATTAAAACAAGTACCATGAGTCAAATGAAACAATTTACTAAAGGTTTTTTCAAGGAGAATCCCATATTAGTTCTTATATTAGGTACTTGCCCAACTTTAGCAACCACCTCATCAGCAATTAATGGAATGGGGATGGGTTTAGCAACTACTTTTGTACTTATTGGTTCCAATGTGGCCATTTCGCTAATTGCCAAATCAATTCCAGATAAGGTTCGAATCCCTGCCTTCGTGGTTGTTATTGCCACTTTTGTAACTATTGTCGATTTATTGATGCAGGCTTATGTACCTTCACTTTACAATCAGTTGGGAATATTCATTCCACTTATTGTTGTTAACTGTATTGTATTGGGACGTGCTGAAGCTTTTGCATGCAAAAACACCCCCACCTCCTCCTTTTTCGATGGATTAGGGATGGGATTGGGCTTTACCATGGCTCTGGGCATTTTGGGTTCCATCCGTGAATTGTTGGGAGCCGGTTCTATTTTAGGAATGAAGATGATTGAAGGAGACGGAATGCTGCTATTTATTCTTGCTCCCGGAGCATTTATTGCTTTAGGGTATCTAATTGCAATTATTAACCGATTCAAAAAAGTATAGACTTTAAAAAATATTTATATGGAATATGTTTTACTAGTAATATCCGCCATATTTGTCAACAACATTGTATTGTCGCAATTTCTTGGTATTTGCCCATTCCTAGGAGTTTCAAATAAAGTTTCTACCGCTATGGGAATGTCGGCCGCCGTGCTTTTTGTAATTGTACTGGCAACTATTGTTACCTACCTGGTTCAGGTTAACGTTTTGGTTCCACTCCACATTGAGTACATGCAAACTATTACCTTTATTTTGATAATTGCAGCTTTAGTTCAGATGGTGGAAATCATCCTCAAAAAAACTAGTCCTTCGTTATACCAGGCATTGGGAATATTTTTGCCGCTCATAACCACCAATTGCGCTGTGTTGGGAGTTGCCATTCTGGTTTTCAAAAAGAATTACCTTTTATTTGATGGGGTTATTTTTGCTGCAGCAACGTCTGTTGGTTTTGGTTTGGCTATAGTAATTTTTGCGGGTATACGCGAGCATCTCGATTTAATGAATATTCCAAAAGGAATGAAAGGTATTCCTATTTCATTGGTAACCGCTGGAATTTTAGCAATGGCTTTTATGGGCTTTAGCGGATTGGTATAATTTATAGAAATTGTAATACTAATAATTCATGAACAGTGTTCAATTTTTCAGCTAATGATAACACTTTTGATTCCTTTGAGCTGATTCAATAACACATTCAATTATGGAGCTTCTTTATAATTAAAAGCTCATTATCCAATAATTGCAAGATCACGTACTTCAAATGCACTTTTTACAAAAGGATGAGATTATATCAATCAAATAGTTTCTCAAGTCCAATACCCAAAGAAATAGCTATATTTTGACTATTCATCGATGGTTTTCCTTCTACATTATTTATATCTGAAAATCCATACCGATACTTTATTTCCAGAGTTATTCCAACGGGTTCCATATCCATATCAAAACCAACACCCGCTTGAATTCCATAATCAACATAAGAGAATCTTTCAGTTACATCATCTGCCGAGTTAAAGTCATTTACAAAACCTTCCGTTGGCGCATATTCACGGGTACTATTAAAAGTTGCTTTGGTAATAAAATCAATGGAAGGTCCGGTGAAAATCCGGAATACCGATCCATTTCCTGCAGACATATTAAGTTGCACCAAAACTGGAACCTCAATCACACTCAATGAGACATCATGTTGCTTATATTCAATACTTGAAGTACCATCCCACAAAAGAGGTGAGTAAGGATCATATAAATTATAAGCATCAAATTCATTTGCCCCTTTTAACGCATAAGCAGGTTCAATGGAGAGGCCTAAAGCATCTGACAGGTTATATTGGAAATAACCACCAACGGAATAACCAGGTCTAAAACTATACATACCATCATCGGTACTTGAAAATGTACTGGCTAAAAAACTGCCTTTAACTCCAAATTTCATTTCTTGAGCATTGAGCACCATGGCACTACACAAGCCCAAAACACTAATTAAAATAGTAGATTTTTTCATGTTGGGTAGCAATTAATTAATAGTCGAAATTCAATAAACAAAATAAAAGCAAAATTCAATACGAAGCAATTTTTTTTTTGACATAAACTATTTAAGACTGAATTGTCGAAATAAAATACCTATATGTCTTTAATAAGCAATATTTTAACTGGTTCTCAGAAATAAATTTCTGAGAATATATTTTTTTATTTACTAAGTACTTGACTTGTATGTATAAAATAATATAAATTTGATTCTTTATTTAGTTAACCCTAAATTCTAAACGTATGAAGAAAATTCTCTTTTCCGGGTTTTTAATAGCCCTTATGTTGGTATCCTCATGCACCAAAGATGAGTTTACTGAAGAAGATGCGACCCAAGCTCAAAAAGACATGATTAGTTATCAGGATTCCCTTAATAACTTAAGAGACTCATTAAACCGTGTCGGTGGAATCATTGAATACAGTGTGAGTGTCATTCCAGTAAGTGGTGGCACTGGCTTTGTTGGTGGATCAAATTTAAAATCCGGTAATTCTGTTAAAAGCCTTGCCGGAGCCGTGGTCTCAGTTTCACAGCATGGTGTATTATTGACAGATACCACCAATGAAAGCGGCATCGCAGTTTTCTATAATTTAAGAGTTGGAACAGTCAATGTTAATGTACGGGCGGTTGATTATACCAAAGTCAATTTCATTGCTGAAATTACTCCAGAAAACGATCCGGCTGTAAGCAACTATTTTGATGTATTGCGTCATGCGGCAACCATGGTTCCAGTATTTTCGCTTACTGAAGGTACTTCAAATATATCGGGAAGACTAACTTACGAAACAGACCTTACGAATACTAACCCTGAAATTGCCAGCGGAATAAAAGTTATTGCTATGGTTGATGTTGATAATTCAACCTTTAAACAAAATTACTTTAATGACCTATGGAATATTAATTTTGATAAGTATCAGGCTAAAATTGTTCAAATAGCTTTTACCGATTTAATAGCAGATACAATTACTGATGTCAATGGTTACTATTCCATTGAAATGCCATCAGCATCTGATGGATTACCCATTAAATTGGAAATTTCAGATGTAGCAGTTGACCAACAATTACTCATGAATACGGTCAATAATCAGTCAGTACATGGGGTACAAACCATTCGTACTATCTTTACTTCCGATTTAACTTTAGCCAATGCAAGTACCGTTGATGTGGTTCCAGCAGCTTATGTAGTTTTTGGGGCACCCACCGGAACCTTGACCCAACAACCCATAACTAAAGCTCAGGCTTATGCCGTAATCGGGGAATCAGGAATTTCGTCCATTATTATTATCAATCAGGGAAGCGGGTACACACAACCTCCAATTATTACCATAACTGGTGATGGTGAAGGGGCTGAAGCAATTGCATTTCTATCAAATGGTAAAGTAACGAATGTTCAGATTACCAAACCGGGTAAAGGATATACTTATGCCAATGTTTCAGCGGTTGATAAGATTGGAACTGATGCGGATGCAACTCCAGTTATTACATATGAAATAGCTTCCTTTACTCTAACCGATCCAGGTTCCGGATATCAGTCAGTTCCTAATATTTCGGTAGTTTCAACCCAAGGTTCTGGGGCAAGCGGCGAAGCTATCATGTCGGGTTATGTGTCAAAAATTACGGTATCCAATGCTGGCAACAATTATGTATGTCCTCCAGCAGTTGTTATCGATGGAAGTATGGGTACCGATGCAACAGCCACTGCTGTAATGACAGCTTATAATACCATCCATTCCATAGTATTATCCGATGACTTTATTGAGAATAATTTTTATGAAACCACCCCTGAAGTATTAATTGAAACATCCAGTGTAGGTAGTGGAGCTACTGCATTGGCTCAACTTTCAAATGCTGGGGTACTCAATGCCATTAATCTAAGCAATGCCGGTCTTGGTTACACTCAAGCACCATCGGTATTAATTGGTGGTGGTGGTGGTACCGGTGCCATTGCTTACGCCACACTTAATGGTGATGGAAGTATCAATGTTATAGTGCTGGAAGGTGGAAAAGGATATACTTCAAATCCAACGGTGCAAATTTCAGCGCCACCAACCGGAGGAACTCAAGCAATTGGAACTGCTGTAAGAGCATTCCCTATCGATAATATAGTTATTACCAACGCTGGTTCGGGATACGATATTGTATATAACGATGGCAATACCGATGATTACACCAACGAACCTGATGTTTATATAGATGGCGTTGATATAAATTCAATTTTCGGCGATGCCGATGTGACCGTAAAACCAAACATGAAAGTGGAACGTGTTACAGTAAATACATCAGGTACTGACTACGAAGGAGTTCCAACAGTTACTTTCGTTGCTAAATGTGGATACGGTTCAGGAGCCTCAGCTATTGCTGAAGTACTCTATTCCGTAAAACAAATCGATGTAGTAACTCCAGGTTCAAGCTATACCTACGATGCCACTGTTACAGTTACGGTTATAACTCCACCCGAAGGATGTTTAACTCAAGCTAAAGCAAACGCCACAAAAGGGAATGGAGTTTTAAGTTCCATAATATTGAATGAATCGGGCGATAATTATTTAGCACCTCCACATATCTTTTTAGATTACGATACTGGCACGCCTAGTATTGAAGCAGAAATTGAAGCTCAATTGTCAAATGGTAAAATCGTAGGATTTACAATAATTAATCCAGGTAAAGGTTATTCATTTGGAAGTCCAGGAGATTTTTGGTTTGACATCACCACTCATACTGATGCAGCTTCGTTCAGTTCAGATGCTTACCCCCAATCCGGTAAAATTTCCTTTGTTACCATTTCGAATCCGGGTGCTGGATATGCTACCGCACCTATGGTACGATTCATTCGAGTCGATCAATTTGACAATCCGGTAGTAAGTGGATCGTTTACCGATGCTGAAGCAACTGCTGTTATTTCAGATGGGCGGGTAGTAGCAATCAACATTACCAATCCGGGAACCGGTTATTATTACGAACCAATTATTGAGATATTCATTCCTGACTATTTAGAAGTAGCAAAAGGAACACTATACATTAACAATGACGGTTACATAACAGGTGTTAATATTACCAATAATGGTATGGGCTACTCTGAAATACCTTCGGTAACATTTACCGCTTCAGTACCCGGAATGGGCTCCGGAGCTACAGGAACAGCCGTTATTGAAGATGGCGAAGTAGTAGATGTGATAATGACCAATAATGGTTCCGGTTATTTAGGAAAAAACACACCAAATACAAAGAAAGGTGTTGCCTTTATGCCTTCGGGTGCAGCTTTGAGCACATTCTATGTATATGCCGGAAAATCGTACATCAAAGATATTTATTTGGGTACTGGAAAACGGACCATTGAATATTAATCAAACCCTTGAATTGTAACTAAAACATTTGAAATATGAAAAAGATATTTATAGTATTAATCTTAGCGGGGATTTGGGCTTTGGGTTTTTCCCAAGACAAAACTCTCATCGATGAAGGTTTTTCGACTTTTCCTCCAACAAATTGGACTACTATTGTAAACGCAGGGGGTACAACTTCAACGGTCAATTGGGCAAAATCATGTTACCCAATGGTAATGACCGATACAAAAGAACAAAGGGAGTATCTCACTTCACCCTCAATTTCTTTAGTTGGAGGCAATACCTATCGAATCAAATTCGATTATTTCCAAGATTATACTGATTATAGCACAAACGATTTGACTTTGTTGGTTTCCTATGATGATGGAACTACTTGGGATCCTTTGTTAGCAAATGCCGATCAGGTTTGGAAGAAAAGCACTGATGGCAATTCAGGTAGCAGTTACTGGCACAATACCAATTATATAACAATAACTAACCCTGGTGTTAATGTAAGTGCTAAATTTAGATTTATATTCACTTCGCTTGCAAGCGACGTAATGCAGGCTATTGATAATGTAATAATTGAAGAGAATGCAGTGGTTACCCCTGCATACCGAAGTTATTTATTTGAAAATGGGATTGCAGCCTCCAGCTGGACCGTATTAGCGAATCAGGCAGGCAGTGGCTCAACACACACCTGGACTAACAATTTTTTAGCTAAAGTGGCCGAAGATATAACAACGATTCAAAACGAATGGTTACTTACCCCAAAAATGGCCCTTTCGGATGCAGCCTATACCAATTTGGTTTTATCTTATTCTTATTACAACTTGCTTAATGCGGGTAGCCAAGGAGTAAAACTTTATGTTGCCAACCAAAGCGATTGGACCAACTTTATTTCGGTAGATGCTGACCATTTTAACAGTGCATCATCTAGAAATTTTGTTGAAATAAACAATATTATTTTAACACCAGGAGTGCATTTAGCACCCGGCGTTCATTATGCCTCGGGCGACTCATTGCAGTTTGCCTTCCAATTCTTGACATCAGTAGCTGGAGGAGTGGACTTCTATTTAGAAAACTTTAAATTTGAAACCCGATTTGACGAAGCCTCTGTAGCTATAGATGCCAATGTAAGTTTAGTGGCATTGGATTCCATGATTTTTCCATTACCAGCGCTGTATGATAACAATCCTAACGATTTAACTGGTAAGGCCGAAGGTTTCTGGACTGTAGCTCCTGATGG
>JAIFNJ010000235.1 GCA_020047835.1 Bacteroidota bacterium | reverse complement strand
GTTGGTGGACGACATGCGGTGGATGACCCAATTTGAAACCATACGGCTGCGATTGACCGAGACCCGTGAATTCAAGCAGATCCTCGAGAAGGGGGAGGAGTTCCCCACAGAGCACTTTTTCGATTTACGCCCAGCCATTGCTAAGATTCGTGTAAACGGAACCTTTCTGGAAGTAAAAGAATTGTTCGACCTCCGGCGCTCACTGCAAACCATTAAAGCCATACTGCGCTTTTTTAAAAAGGAAGAAACAGCAACAAATTATCCCACTTTGGCAGCCATCGCCCAAAAAGTAACCGTGCATCCTTACATTACCGATGGCATTGACCGCATCCTTTCAAGCCAAGGCCGGATTAAAGATAATGCCTCGTCGGAATTGGCCGATATACGCCGCGATTTGGCGACGAAGCAAAGTGCCGTTTCGAAACTGATTCACCGCATTATTGCTCAAGCGCAAAAAGAAGGTTGGGTAGATGCCGATACAACCCTTTCAGTTCGTGATGGCAGAACTGTAATTCCGGTTCCGGCATCGTTCAAACGGAAAATACCGGGCATTATTCATGACGAATCGGCCACAGGAAAAACCAGTTATGTGGAACCTACGCCGGTGGTGGAAATGAACAATGAAATATCGGAATTGGAAATGGCCGAACGGCGCGAAATTGTTAAAATACTCCGGGAGTTTACCGATTCCATCCGCCCTTATGCTGATGATTTGGAAGACAGCATTCAACTCATGTCCATCATGGATTTTATAAGGGCCAAAGCAAAGTTGGCGCTGCGAATCAATGCCAAAGCGCCGGAATTGGTGAACGAACCCCGAATTGAATGGAGTCAATCGGTACATCCACTGCTATATCTTGCATTCAAGGCTGAAGAACGAGTAGTTGTTCCATTAAGCATAAAACTTACCGTTGAAAATCGAATTCTATTGATTTCCGGCCCCAATGCCGGTGGTAAATCGGTTTGCCTGAAAACAGTGGGGCTCCTCCAATACATGCTGCAATGCGGATTACTAATTCCTGTTGAGGAGAAAAGTGTAGCCGGCATTTTCAAAAACCTTTTTATCGATATTGGCGATGAACAGAGCATTGAAAACGACCTGAGCACCTATAGTTCGCACTTGCTGAATATGAAGCATTTTACAAGAAATGCCGATGCCAACACACTGTTGCTGATTGATGAATTTGGTACTGGAACAGAACCTATGCTTGGCGGCGCCATTGCGGAGGCCGTGTTAAATAAGTTAAACCTGAACATGGCTTTTGGGGTAATTACCACCCATTATACGAATCTGAAGCATTTTGCCTCATCACAACCAGGTATTGTAAATGGCGCCATGCTATACGATACGCAGCTCTTGGAGCCACTTTTTATGTTGGAGATGGGAAAACCTGGAAGCAGTTTTGCCTTCGAAATTGCTTACAAAATTGGTCTAGCTCAAGAAATCATCAACGATGCCAAATCGAAACTGGGCGAAGACCATGTGAATTTTGATAAGCATTTAAAAGAGATACTTCGAGACAAGCGTTACTGGGAACAAAAGCGGGAAAACATCCGAAAGATTGAACGCCGGCTTGAGGAAATGATGGAAAAGGAGAAGGTGGAGCTGGAACAAGCCAAGGCTTTCCGGAAAGAGATTAAGGAAAATGCCCAGGGTGAAGCAAAAATGCTTTTAAAAGATACTAATAAACTCATTGAAAACACCATCCGCCAAATAAAGGAAGTGCAGGCCGAAAAAAGTAAAACCAAAGAAATCCGAAATGAAGTGGAAACTTTTAAGGTCCAAATGTTGGAAAAAACGGATGAGCAAGATGAAAAAATCCTTCGCAAAATTGAAAAACTCAAGGAACGCGAAAATCAGGTAAAAAGGCCGAAAGAGATTAATAAAGGGTCAGAAAAACAGGAAAAACCCATTTTAAAGAAAGAAAAAACCTTTACCATTGGCATGCCGGTTAAAATTGCGGGACAAACCAGTATTGGTGAAATAATGGAACTGACAGATAAAAATGCAGTAATTGCCTTTGGAAACCTATTGACCACTGTGGCGATTGAAAGGATAGAGCTACTCGACAATCAGGAAAAAAAACACCTACGCTCGTCAAAAACTACCCATAAAAATTTTGTACAGTCGTATGAACTGAACGCCCGTCGGCTTTCATTTAAGCCGGGATTGGATATCCGGGGCAAACGTGCCGACGAAGCCATTCAGCTGGTAACCGAATTTATTGATGAGGCCATTATGGTTGGGGCACACGAAGTGAAAATACTGCATGGCAAGGGGAATGGAATTTTACGTCAATTGATACGCGAATACTTACATACAGTGAATGTTATCAGCAAAGTACAGGATGAACATGTAGAGTTTGGGGGAGCTGGTATTACCGTGGTTTATTTTGGGTGAGGAAGCTGGAAGACCGAAGATACTTGATACTAATATCTCACGTCTAATTGTCTCACATCTATTTCACAAAACCACCCAATTAAGTCCATTGTTAAAATCTCCATTAAGGATAGTTTCCGTAAGCTTGTTATAATCATCAATACTATTCACAAAATCTATGGCCGAAGTATCAATCACAACAATGGGAAACCGGCTTTCAGATTTAAAAAAGCTGAAATAACTTTTCTGGATTTGTGTTAAGTACTCCACCGATATCGATTTTTCATAGTCACGACCTCGTTTGGCAATATTTTTTAGCAGTCTTTCGGGAGATGCATGCAAGTATACGTATAAATTGGGCAGCGGCAATTGCTGATAAATAATTTGAAACAACTGCCGGAATAGGTTAAACTCATCTTCGCCCAACGTTGAACGGGCAAATACCAATGATTTGACAAAATAATAATCGGCTATGGTAAACGATTTAAATAAATCGGTGGATGATATTTCGTCGTTCAATTGTTTGTAGCGGGCTGCCAAAAACGACAATTCTAGCGAGAAACTATACCGCTCAGGATTACTGTAAAATTTAGGTAAAAAAGGATTGTCATGAAACTGTTCCATTATAATTTTCCCGTTGTACTGTTCCGCCATTTTAGTGGCCAAAGAGGTTTTTCCGGCTCCAATATTACCTTCAATAATGATGTATTTATTAAATAGTTCCATAAACACAAAGTAACTAAGATTTCATTTGTTGACGAAAGGATTTTTAATAAAAAACCGGGAAAATCACTTCCCGGTTTAAGGCATTTGGAATCAAAATCTTAGTACAATTTATTTGTTTTCGAATTTTGGAGTAACACCAAGATTATAAAACATAAACGCATAGGTGTCAGTCAACTCTTCAATCATTTTTGTTGTGGGCTTTCCAGCTCCATGGCCGGCTTTTGCATCAATACGGATTATAACCGGATTTGACCCCCTATATTTTGATTGAAGTGTTGCAATATACTTAAACGAATGAGCTGGAACCACCCGATCATCGTGATCTGCTGTGGTAACCATCACCGCAGGATATTCGGTATTTTCCCTTATGGAATGAACGGGTGAATAGGCGTACAAATACTTGAACATTTCTTCGCTATCTTCACTGGTTCCATAATCGGTTGCCCAATAACGGCCGATGGTAAATTTATGATAACGCAACATATCCATCACCCCAACTGCCGGAATGGCTGCACCAAACAATTCGGGCCGTTGATTTACCACAGCTCCTACCAACAATCCGCCGTTTGAACCACCTAATAAAGCAATTTTCCCTTTACTGGTATAGTTTTCATTTATTAAGTATTCAGCGGCTGCAATGCAATCGTCAAATACGTTTTGCTTTTGCATCAAAGTTCCTGCTTTGTGCCATTCTTCGCCATACTCGCCACCTCCCCGTAGATTCATCATTGCATAAATGCCGCCTTGCTCCAACCAAATAAGCCTTCCTACGCTGAATGAAGGGGTTAAACTGATATTAAACCCGCCATATCCGTAAAGCAGTACCGGATTTTTGCCATTCATGATCAGACCTTTTTTATGTACAATAAACATAGGTATTTTGGTTCCGTCTTTGCTGGCATAAAAAACCTGTTTTGTTTCATACAGATCCGGGTCAAAATCAACATCTGCCTTTTGATACAATTCAGATGTATTGTTTTTTATATCGTATTTATAAACAGTGGCTGGAGTGGTAAACGACGTGAGCGAATAAAAGGCAACCGCATCTTCCTTTTTACCATTAAAACCGCTAACCGAGCCAAGAACTGGCAACTCCAAATCATACAAATACTTCCCTTTCAAATCATTCACTTCCACAAGGCTGTGGGCATCTTTAAGATAGGTTGCCAAAACTTTTTCGCCCATGATGGAAACTCCAGTAAGCACCCCTTCTTTTTCGGGAATAAAATCGACCCATTTTTCGCGGGCTATGTCATTCAAATCAATCTCAATGACCTTGTATTTGGGTGCCTGATGGTTGGTAAGCACCCACAATTTCCCGTCCAAATGGTCAATTACCTGAAAATCGTTATCGAAATTTTCTACTACCTTAATCACTTTACCATTCTTTTCCAGGTCCTTAACGTAAAATGCATTTCCCGAAGTGGATTCGCTGACCGATATAATCATGAGTTTGGAGTCCTCAGTAACTCCAGCGCTAAACCCCCAATTAGGGTGTTGTAGGTCCTCGTAAACCAATTGGTCTTCCGCTTGAGTTGTACCAATTTTATGAAAGTAAACCTTGCTGTTTTCGTTTACCCCTTTAAGCACATCCTTTTCCTTTGGTTCCGGATACCGGGAATAGAAAAAACCATCCTTGAACCAGGAGATTCCTGAAAACTTTACCCAATTAATATGGTCGGCCAACAATTCGCCTGTTTCCAGGCTTTTTACAAAAAACTCATTCCAATCCGAACCACCTTTCGAAATTCCGTAGGCCAGGTATTTTCCATCGATGGACGGTGAAAAATTGGAAAGAGAAACGGTGCCGTCTTCTGACAATTTATTAGGATCCAAAACCATTGTTTCAGCTCCTGAAATGGAATCCATCATAAATGCCACACTCTGATTTTGAAGCCCGTTATTTCGATAGATAAAGTAGTGACCACCTTCATGAAAAGGGGCTGAAACTTTAGGATAATCCCAAAGCTTGGTCAACCGCTTGTTTATAGCATCGCGATAAGAGATTTTTGCCAAATAGGCGTTTGTTACTGCATTTTGAGCCATGACCCATGCCTTCGTAGAGTCGGAATTATCATCCTCCAGCCATCGATAGGGATCGGGCACTTGAGTTCCAAAATAATGGTCAAGGGTGTCCACTTTACTTGTCATCGGATAGGTTAATTTTTCTTTGCCCGGCTGGCACGATATCATTCCAGCCATAAAGCACAAAACAACAAATTTATTCATTGATTTAAAATTTTAATTAACATTAATATTGAATCAATTTCATGCAACTTTTATGCATTCTAATCAGTGAGTAGATTTTATCATGTAAAAGTTACTTGCAAGGTAATTAAACTTTCATTTAAAAACCCATATTGGAGCGAAAATAAGGATGCATTCCAATCTATCTGTTTCGGAATCAAACCTTGCAGCAGAAATAAACCAACTATTTTTTTTACGAACTTCTTGTAGCTTAAAAAGAAATAATTATCTTTGCGGTTCAAAATTTTATAGGAATTAAGATTTTAATATAACGAAAGAATATGTACTTAACTGTAGAGAAAAAAACAGAGTTTTTTCAGTCGTTCGGCAAATCGGCACAAGATACTGGATCATCTGAAGGACAAATTGCGTTATTCAGTTACCGGATTGCACACTTAACTGAGCATCTCAAAAAAAACAAACACGATTTTGGAACGCAAAAAGCGCTGCTAAAATTGGTTGGTAAACGCAGAAGTTTGCTTGATTACCTAAAAGAAAACGATATTGAAAGGTACCGTGCCATTATTAAAGCACTTAACTTAAGAAAATAGCAAAAAAAGGCACTTCGGTTGCCTTTTTTTGTTTAATACCTTTTATCCAATCCAAGAACAGCCAAACCCAATGATTTAAGCAATAAAAAGCTGTGAATTTTTCAGCCAACTTTGTTGAATCATGATTTTTTTTTGCAAAATAGTATTTAGTATAAATTTGGCTTGCCCAAAAGAGATAAAAAGAAACCGGCAAGCCTGTAAGAAACAAGAAAGATGAGAATTATAAACAAACAAATTGACTTAGGCGATGGCCGGATCATTAATATTGAAACCGGAAAACTTGCCAAACAAGCCGACGGCGCGGTAGTTGTAAAATTGGGTAATACTATGTTACTGGCAACCGTTGTAGCAGCTAAAGAAGCTAAAGAAAACGTGGATTTTATGCCACTTTCAGTTGAATATCAAGAAAAATACGCGGCTGCCGGACGATTCCCTGGTAGTTTTTTACGTCGGGAAGGCAGGGCCCAAGACTCTGAAATCCTGGTTTCACGGTTAATTGACCGGGCATTGCGTCCATTATTCCCAGACGACTTTCATGCGGAAACCTTTGTAACGGTGCAACTCATTTCGTCAGATAAAGATACAATGCCCGATGCACTTGCTGGGTTAGCTGCATCAGCTGCATTGGCAGTTTCAAATATTCCATTTAATGGCCCAATTTCAGAATGCCGCGTTGGACGGGTAAATGGAAAACTAAAAATCAATCCATCAGTTGCTGAATTGGTTGACTCCGACATTGATATTATGGTAGCAGCCACCATTGATAATATTTTGATGGTAGAAGGTGAAATGAAAGAGATTTCTGAAGCTGAAATGTTAGAGGCCATTAAAGTGGCTCACGAAACCATTAAAGTGCATTGTAAGGCTCAAATGGAACTTGCTGAAGAAGTTGGTTCTACCGTTAAGCGTGAATACTGTCACGAAACCAACGATGAAGCATTACGCGAAAAAATTTGGAAAGAAACTTATGATAAAGTTTACGCTGTTGCCAGAAAATGTCAAGCTGACAAACATGCCAGACATGATGATTTTGAAGCGGTTAAAGCGGAATTCTTAACTCAATATTCTGAAGAGGAATTGGCTTCACTTAACAAAACTCTGGTTGGAAAGTATTATCATGATGTTGAAAAAGAAGCAGTTCGCAATCTGATTCTCGATGAGGGTTTGCGTTTGGATGGCCGGAAAACGACTGAAATCCGCCCAATTTGGAGTGAAATTGATTACCTGCCTGCAGCTCATGGTTCGGCTATTTTTACCCGGGGCGAAACTCAATCACTTACCACAGTTACCT
>JAIFNJ010000083.1 GCA_020047835.1 Bacteroidota bacterium | reverse complement strand
TTCATATTTCTAAATTTTAATGTTTATTTCAATAGAACTTGTTATTTTTTTGTATCCACCCCGCCAACGCCATTTAGCATTTTTGGTGGCAAGGCGGTGGGGTGGGTGAAAAAAACCACTGCTTTTTCTGAATTGCTGCCATGGTACTTTTCAACAAAAAAGTCAATGGTTTCAAGGTGTAATGGTCTAATTGTCCTTTACGCAACGGACGGAATAACCGTTTTTCTGACCCAAATACCAGGATATTTCAGCGTAACGGCGCACGGTAGTTTCTTCCAACCACAAGCCACGGTGTATTGCTCCATCTCCAAATACCTCAGTCGTACTCCACCACATGCCTGTATTCCCCATGTAATCGGAATACCCTGTATCCATCATTCTCCCTCCACTGGGAAATCCATTAAAGCCACTGGAGTTTGTGCCATTACCAATACCACCATCAATCCATCCGCTGGTGCTTTTAAGCTGTGTTCCTTGGTCCGTTCCCCTTGGGCCTGAAGCGTCTGCTTGTTCTTGGGTCATACCCAGGAATAGTTCCAAGGTTTTCCATTCTGCATCCGTAGGCACATGCCAGCCGGTTGGAGCCAATTTACCCGTATTTACGGTAAACCAGTTATACAAAGCACCATGGGTAGCTTTATTGGCAGCTTGGTCGTTGTTATACCAACAATAACCGGGGGTGCTTAATGATATCCATGCTGCATTTTCGGTAACCAACGGAATGCTGGTTCCATCGTTGTACTTGGTGGTTTTGAGGTTTTCAGCCATCCAGGTTTGGGTGCCAATGGTTACTGATTTGTAAACATTTCCATCCACGTCGGTAACGGTGTTTGCTGGGGTTTCTTCATCATCCTTATCACAACTTGGGGTAATAAACAATACCAACCCCAATAAAATAATTGGGTAAAGCCAACTGCTGTTTTTCTTTTTCATTGTTTTAGGTTTTAAATCAGTGAGACAATAATTTTAAAAGTCGAAGACGCATTAAAAAAAGTAAGTCGAATTGATCCCGAAAAGCTTCGCTTTCGGGATCTCTGGTTTTGTTTCCTGCAGCACTGCTACGATGGGAAAATGCTAATATACAATACCTCGACAGCTCTGCTAGGTATCGGTTTAATTGTCCTTTACACAACGGACGGAAAATCCCCATTGCTTATAACTATAACCTCTGAATACATTATCCTGGTCATTGGAAACCTCACGACCCCAAACAAAAATGTCATCTTTCTCGGTAGAAACGCACCAGGATCCATAGTTACCAATGTAATCGAATGCGCCAGCTTGTTGACGAGAGCCTCCTGGAAGACCTGCAAATCCGCTGGTATTGGTACCGTTTCCTCCGGAATTCCATCCGCTTGTGTTTTTAAGTTGGGTTCCCTGGTCAGTGCCTCGCCATGCAATTTCATCAGCCTGTGCTATTGTCATGCCAAGGTATATTTCTAGGGTTTTCCATTCTGCATCCGTTGGAACATGCCAACCGGTTGGGGCCAGTTTACCAGTGTTTACCGTGTACCAGTTATACAAGGCACCATATGTAGTTTTATTGGCTGCTTCGTTGTTGTTATACCAGCAATAACCGGGAGTGGTAAGATTATCCCATGCTGCATTATCGGTGACCAAAGGAATGCTGGTTCCATCGTTGTACTTGGTGGTTTTGAGGTTTTCAGCCATCCAGGTTTGGGTGCCAATGGTTACTGTTTTGTAAACATTTCCATCCGCGTCGGAAACGGTGTTTGTTGGTGTTTCTTCATCATCTTTATCACAACTGCTTGTAATAAACAATACCAAACCCAATAGAATAATTGGGTAAAGCCAACTGCGGTGATTCTTTTTCATTGCTTTAGGTTTTAATTTTTGAATAACTATGTTAATTTGAGTAATTCACTTTCGTTATAAACCAAAAAATATAGTAGTGCAATAAACTGGTCCAAATCACATATTAATGCCGGCTGGTTATTTAAACCAACAGCAATTGAATCGCTTGGTAAATAATACGATAGATGCTTGCTTTTCAAGGCTTACTGGGTATATTACAAAGGAACAACAACTAGGTGGTACGAGTCAATACCAAACATGTCCGAAAAGGCATTTTCGGACATGTTTTTATGATGGCTAAGAGTTAATTATTAACCACTTATAACTTTCCGCTGCATCTTAAATTCCGAAGGGGTTAGGCCAGTGTATTTTTTAAAGAGTTCGTAAAAGGTCGAACGGCTCCCAAAACCGACTTCCAAGCCAATGGCTTCAATGGTAAATAAATCGTAATACGGATCAAGCAGTTTTATTTTAGCCTCTTTTACCCGCAGGTTATTTATAAAATCAGTAAACGAAACTCCCAAATGACTATTGAAGATAGTTGTAATCTGCTGTTTGCTCATTTCCAATTGGCAGGCCAACAATTCCAACGATAGTTCTTTGTTGGCATACAAACGCCGGTTTTCAATTATTTCAATCAGTTCCGTGGCTTCTTTGCTCAAATCAATTAATTTAGTTTCAAGTACCATAAATTCAGAACCAAATATTTTTGAGGATGATAGCGATTGCCAAACAATAATTATAAAATAGAACAAGCTAAAAAGGGCCATAAACATGCCAGTAAGCCGTCCATAGTTTATTATACCAAGGGGAACAGCACAAAGAGCAAAGACTAGGGTGAAAGTAAAAAATGTTTTTAGCCATTTTAAGGGTACTTTTCGTTTGGGGCTTAGTTTTTTCAACGCTTTCCTATAGAGGTAATACGCAGTAGAAAAATAGGCAAGTACCTGAGCAAACACAAACACATTGCCTATATATTTTAGTCGCGACATTAGTTGGGCATCCAAAATTGATTGATGCTTCCAGTCGGGATAATTAAAAATATGGCGGCCTATAAAAACAATTATAAAAATGAGGGGAATAATAAAATGGTGCGAATTATGCCGGGCTTTTGGGATACATCCCCTGATGTAACTATAGGTATACAAAAAAACAAAAGGACCTACACAAGAAGCTAAAGCGTACTCTAAACCAAACAGCTGTGAATATAAATTGGAATAAGGGTCGTAATAAAAAAGTGTTATTAAATAGATACCCCCAATACACAATAATAGTCCGGCAAGCAATTTATTCGGTAGATTGGTGATTTTAGGAGCAAATAGCAGGAGCATCCCCAAAAGGAAATGGTTAAAAATAACAACAACGGTAATATAATAGTGCATCATTTCCCGATGGTATTTGGTTAGTAAAACCAAAAAAGTATTTCTATAAATTTATGTCAATTATTTTAATTAGCAGCACATAACGTTAAAAAATAGTTAACACCTAAAGAGTACATTATTAATGTATTGCCGCCTTACGGCTACAACGTATGAGGTTGCTAAATGGAATTGACTTGTCTGTAAATTCTACTTGAAAAATGGGAATTGTTTATCACTTATTTTCCAATCAGCTCAACATACCTAGGAATCTCTTCTAAAAAATGGTACGTGTTTTTTTTGAAATCCATTTTGCAGCAGTAATGTTTCAATCCATTGCTCACAATCAGGTAATCAACGTTGAGTTTTAGGTTGTAGGTGGCAATCTGGTCGAAGGTTTTTTGGTTAATGGAAACTGATGGGGCTTTTAACTCAACTATCAATTTGGCTGCACCCGCATGGTCAAAAACCACCATATCGCAGCGTCGCAAAAGCCCATTCAACGTTAAGGGCAATTCCATGGAAATTAGTCCGGAAGGAAATTGGAGTTCTTGGGTTAAATAAAGCAGAAAGTTTTGCCTAACCCATTCCTCAGGAGTTAAAGCAACATACTTTTTTCGTATGGGGTCAAATATCTTGTCTCCTTTGGGGCTTATCCGCAATAGCTTTGAATAATTAGGCAGGTTCAGAACTTCCATTTTTAGGTTAAAAATAACCGTTTCCGGAATATTTACAGCAATAAGTTTTCAACATTTAGCAACCTGCTTTGCAAAGCTTAGCATTATAGGGTATATTTGAACATTGAGTAAAACCGTTATGAAAACAAAAGAAGAAATTGTAGCCAATTGGCTGCCGCGATACACAGGAATGGCTTTGGAAGATTTTGGAAAGTACATTTTACTCACCAATTTCCAATTATATGTTGATATGTTTGCCAAACATTTTAATGTTCCGGTAGTTGGAGAACAACAAAATATGCCCAATGCATCGGCCAATGGAATTACCATTATTAATTTTGGAATGGGAAGTCCCAATGCCGCCACAGTCATGGATTTGCTAACTGCCATTTCTCCAAAGGCGGTGCTTTTTATCGGAAAATGTGGCGGTTTAAAATCAAAGAATAAGTTGGGCGATTTTATCCTTCCCATTGCCGCTATTCGCAGCGATGGAACATCGAACGATTATTTACCTCCTGAAATTCCGGCGCTTCCGGCATTTAATTTACAGCGAGCGGTTTCATCGGCCATTCGCGATGCGGGTCTCGACTATTACACCGGTACTGTTTTCACTACCAACCGTAGGGTTTGGGAGTACGATGAGCGCTTTAAAAAATATCTTCAAAAAACCCGTTCCATGGCAATTGACATGGAAACAGCCACTATTTTCATTGTCGGTTTTGCCAATCAAATTCCTACTGGGGCATTGCTTTTAGTATCGGACCAACCCATGATTTCAACCGGTGTAAAAACCACCGAAAGCGACAAAAAAGTTACCGACGGTTTTGTTTCGAACCACCTACAAATAGGGATTTCTGCGTTAACTACCCTTATTAAAGGAGGACAATCAGTGAAACACCTTAAATTTTAGACAAATAGTTCCATGCAAACATACGAACAGATAGTATCTGATATAAAAAAGAAAATTTACAAACCCATTTATTTCCTTATGGGTGAGGAATCGTTTTATATTGATGAGATAACCTCATTGCTCGAAAAAAGCATTTTACCCGAAGAGGAGCGCTCGTTCAACCAATCAATTTTTTATGGGAAGGATCTTGAATTGGGAACGATGCTCGATAATGCCCGCCGCTTTCCCATGATGAGCAATTACAATGTGGTAATTGTTAAGGAGGCTCAAAACATGAAAGGCATTGATGGATTGCCTTCCGACCAAACGGATCCGTTCATGCTCTATGTTGAAAATCCTGCAAAATCAACCATCCTTGTCATCAATTATAAAGGTAAATCCCTCGATAAACGAAAAAAAATATACAGCTGCATCGATAAAAACTCGGTTTTGTTTGAGTCAAAAAGAATTTACGACAACAAAGTAGGAGAATGGATTATAAAACAGCTAAAAGAGTCAGGAAAAACCATTGATGCCAAGGCTGCTGAATTAATGGCCGGACATTTGGGAAACGACTTATCGCTGGTAGCGCGTGAGCTTGAAAAGTTAGTTATTGTAGCGCCAAAAAATGGTCCTATAACCATGAAAGAAATTGAAGAGCATGTAGGCATCAGTAAGGACTTTAATATTTTTGAGCTTCAAGCGGCCCTGGCAAAAAAAGATATCTATCGGTCCAATTTAATTGTGACCCATTTAGGACAAAATCCCAAAACAAAAAGTATCATTCCACTCATTGCCTTTTATTATACCTATTTTTCCAAGCTTTTAATGATACACAGTTCCAGCGATAAAACAAAGCAATCACTGGCTGCTTTATTGGGTGTAAATCCATTTTTTGTTCAGGATTATTTGGATGCTGCCCGAAGTTTTCCGCCAATAAAGTGCATGGCTATAATAGGATTTCTTAGAGAGTATGATGCCAAATCGAAAGGAATTGACAATCCAACTACCGATGATTTGGAACTGATGCGAGAATTGGTTTTTAAAATTCTGTATATCTAACTAGTTGATTAATTCAACTTCAAATATCACCATTTATAAGGCTTCGGCTGGTTCTGGAAAAACTTTCCAGCTTACTGGTGAATACCTCATGTTGCTATTTGACCCGGCAACAAGTTTTAAAAACATTCTGGCGGTAACCTTTACCAACAAAGCTACCGGTGAAATGAGGGAGCGAATTCTCAAAGAATTATACACCATTTCAGAGGGAAAACCATCGGGACATACAGAGATGATTCAGAAAACTTTCCGTTTTACTGATAAAGAATTAAAGACAAAGGCCCGACAACTTTTAGACAGTATTTTGCATAATTATGGAAACTTCAACGTAAGTACCATCGATAGTTTTTTTCAGATAATCCTTAAAACTTTTATCCGCGAAATTGGGCTAAATGCAGGCTTTTCGGTTGAGCTAAATTTTCAACAAGCACTTGAAATAAGCATTGAGCAATTTCTTGATACGCTGGATGAAAAGCCCCAAATAAAAAAATGGCTTTCGGAATTTGCCATGCATAAAATTGAAGAAAGTAAAAGCTGGGATATTCAGAAAGATATATTCCGATTCTCAAAAGAGGCTTTTACAGAATCCTTTTTTGCTTTTACTGAAGAGCACTTGGGCGAATTGGCAAACTTGGATAAGTTTGATGAGTACAAAAAAACGCTGAAAGAAATGCTTACCGGTTTTGTTCAGCAAGTAAACCAGATTGGTCAACAAGGAGTTAATTGCATGGCTCAAAATAATCTTACGTTAGAGCAATTCACTCAAAAGGAAAAAGGGGTGGCCGGTTATTTTGTTAAACTAAAAAATGCCAGAATTGGCTCCGTTCCCGAACCCAATTCCTACGTAATAAAAGCGCATGAATCGCCCGATGGAATTGAAGGATGGGTTAATAAAACATCACCCGATAGATTTCAAATACAGCAATGCGTGCAAACTGGTTTGCATCAACAATTAAATGCTGCATTTGAATTATTTGACTCCAACCATGAAAAGTATTTAACCGCTATTGAAATCAGTAAAAACCTGGAAGTATTTGCCGTTTTAGTAGTGGTATTTAATCACTTGCTAGACTATTGCCACAACAAAAACATTTTTTTATTACCATTGGCAGCTCCATTGCTTGATAAAATGATTCAGGAAAGTGACACTCCTTTTATTTACGAAAAAACAGGTTCGTTTCTAAAGCACATCATGATTGATGAGTTTCAGGATACCAGTACGTTGCAATGGAATAATTTTTATCCGCTGTTTACTAATAGCATTTCGCAAGGAAATAAATCGCTGGTTGTTGGCGATGTTAAACAATCAATTTACCGTTGGCGGAATGGAAATTGGAATTTATTGCAGAATCAACTCAAAAAACAATTTGCCCCCTTTAATCCTCAAGAAGTAAATTTACCTTACAATTGGCGCAGCCACAAAAACATTGTTGCATTCAAT
>JAIFNJ010000166.1 GCA_020047835.1 Bacteroidota bacterium | reverse complement strand
TCTCCTTTGAACCAAATGAAATAATCATACAATTTTTTTACATTACTAACGCCAAAGGTAATTATAATTTTGAAAAATGCAAAATTGGAAATTGCTCCTAAAATACAGCCCAACGTTTGTATATCCTCGGTTCTATCGAGGATATATCCCTTTTGTTACTTGTTTGTTTTCGGTGACAGAAAGCATTGTTAGGATTTCGGAGCTCCTCTCTATAATTACCACATGCAGTCCCTTCCTTATACATATTTCAAATATAGTAATTTTATCATTATTATGTTTATCGCTGGTTGCCACCTGTGCTTTATTTTCTGTAAATTAAATTCATTTCTGATAATTCTTGTCCAATTTGATGTATACCATATAAAATCTTTTCAGTCTGATTATCTGATGGCTTTTTATGTCCTTGTACATACTGACTTAGTAAAGTTGGATTCATCCCAATCTTTTCCGCTAAATATTTTGAATTGATTACTTTGTAATATTGAAAAAATTGTTGAAAATCCACATCAAATTGTAAGTCTGAGTGATTTAATTCAATTCCTTCATCCTCAAAAAATAAGGTTGCGGCTTCAAACGAATTTTCAATCAATTCAGGTATGGTTTTTCCAGTCGAAAAAATGGCATACTTTTCAGAATAACATGAAAATCCAGTATCCGTTTTTTCAACTATTATTTTTATTTTACTTTTAAACTTTTTCATTTTGTTTGTCCCTTTTTAATTAATCCCTGCGTCTTTAAGTATTTTCTTTTCCAATCCCTTACCAACTTCCTGGGAACCGTGATTTGGAAAAATTATCAATCCCGGCTTTAAGTCATGTTTCATTTTAACGTGAGAACCTTTTTGAGATACAACATACCATCCATCTTTTGTCAAAAGTCTGTATAGTTCAGAACATTTCATTTAAAATCCAATCAGTTATTTAAACAACAAAGGTAAATTATAGTTTACTTATATGCAATTTATTTTATTGCAGGTTACTCCATTTTGGTATTGACAGCAAACCTGCATATGTCGCATTAATATTATATTTGGCACTAAAATAATACAATTTATCATAAACATACATTATCCATCGGACTTTTTATTCCTTGTAAATACTTATTGCTTACATGCGTGTAAACTTCAGTAGTTTTGCTCGAATAATGCCCCAACAGCTCCTGAATATAGCGTATATCGGTTCCCCCTTCCAGTAAATGCGTAGCAAACGAATGACGCAATACATGCAATCCCCCGCACTTAGGAACTTTTGACTTTGCAAGGGCATCATCCAATACACCCAATAAACTGCTCGACGAATATTTTCCTCCAAATTGGCCCTCAAATAAATAGTCCTTTGGCTTATACTCCTTAAAATACTCCCGCAACAAATCCAGCGTATTATAACTCAAGAGCGTGTAACGGTCTTTTTTTCCTTTACCTTGTATAACCCTAACCTGCATGGTTTTACTGTTAATGTCCGATATCCTCAGATTCAATAACTCCCCAATGCGCAAACCGCCACCATAAATCAAACTCAACATGCATTGATGCTTTTTATTCGAAACGCATTTTATAATCTTCTCCACCTGCTCCAGGTTCCAAACCTTGGGTAAAGTCTTTTCCCTTTTCGGACGGTCAATCTCATCCAATACCAAATCGCGCTTTAAAACCTTTTGGTAATACAATTTTATGGCATTTACCGATTGGTTTAAAGTAACCGGCGAAAACTCCTTTTCACCACACATCAACTTATGATATTCATTCACTTTCTCGCTCGGGTATTGGTTTAATTGCGCAATAGTGGAGAATTTGTAGGTGTTGATGTACCGCAGCAGATAAAAGTAATAGGTGCTTATGGTGTTGTGGCTGTAATTCTTCAATTGCATGTATTTCAAAAATTCTATGGGGACGCTCTTAAAATTAGCTCCCTTTTTGTAAGCCTGTTCAAATAAGATGCTTTGAATTTGATAGTCGCTGATGGTTAGTTCGTTGTGTAGACAAATCTTCAACGTACCGGTTACCGATTGTAGAAATTTTTGCAATACCGTTTTACTGGCCTGAAGAGTAAAACACCTCAGTTCTTTTTCCCATTTGGAATGGACATTGGAACTCAACAACTGGTAAATCTCCTTTTTATACGTAAACTTAATAGCCAGAACTTTTCCTTCATTTTTTATTACCGGCACCAATGTTATCTGGCCAATCTTGATTGCCGGTTCCAGCACCCCCCTAAAATAGGTGGTATTGCCAATATCAACCATTCCGGTTTGGTTCTTGAGTTTTGCTTCATAATAATGGGTATTCACCTCGGCAATATCCTCAAACAAATCCTTTAATAACCCAATAACCGATGGCCCGTTTTTTACCGAAAAAACATGCAGCCGCTCGTTCCATCGAATCCAGTCATTATGAATTATCCGCTCTTGAATGGCGGCATTTGGCTTAAAATAAAGAACCGAAATATCCTCTTTGGAATCCGTAACATGATTCAAAAAAATTACCGGCTTACCATTCGTCATCCATTGTTTAGGCTCATTTACTGCATTCATAGCTATTGTTTCCATCGCATTGCTGATTAATTAGTTTGGTACAGATACACAATAATAAGTTGAAGTATATTTTATGGAGTAAAATTCGATAAAAAAAAATACCTTAGCAGTTTAATAAGCGTATATAACCGAATATAAGCGTATAGAAAGATGGAAAATACCCAAACGTGCCTTTATTGCCAGGCGCCATTAAAAGGCCGCACCGATAAACGGTTTTGCGATAACCAGTGCAAAAGTGCCTATCACAACGGGAAACCCGATTCAAAAGAAAATTACATAAAAGAGATCAACAAACAGTTGCGGCGCAACCGATCAGCACTTCGGTACGCTTGTCCGCAAGGCAAAGCCACCGTCCGTAAAGATTTTTTGGAAAAACTGGGAATGAATTTCAAATACAATACCCACGATTGGAAAAGCCAAAGCGGGACCATGTACCAGTTTTGCTACGACTATGGATACGCTCAAGTTGAAGACCCTCTAAAAGTGCTGATCATTCAGCAGCAAAATTACATGGTTTAACATTTTGAATCTTGCATTGCGAATAGTATTAGTTTCAACAAGCCAATGACCCGATACCGGTTTGCCCATGCTTGGCGCTGAATAGGTGGTAGAGGTTTCCATAGTTACATTCAAATTCCCCAACAATTCGTTACCTTTGCTGTTTGAACCTTCAAACAACAACCGGTATGCAAAACAGAATAACCAAACTTTTCAATATCAAATATCCCATTGTGCAAGGCGGCATGGTTTGGTGCAGCGGCTGGAAACTGGCTTCGGCGGTCAGCAATGCCGGAGGATTGGGCTTGCTGGGGGCTGGTTCCATGTATCCTGAGGTACTGAAAGAGCACCTAACCAAACTGAAAGCTGCTACCAAAAATCCTTTTGGAGTTAATGTTCCGTTATTGTATCCCGAAATGGATCGGATAATGGAAATTATTATCACCGAAAAAGTACCCATTGTATTTACCAGCGCTGGAAACCCGGCCACTTGGACCAAAATTTTACAAAACGAAGGTATAAAAGTGGTGCATGTAATTGCCAACACCAAATTTGCCTTAAAATGTCAGGAAGCGGGAGTGGATGCCATTGTTGCCGAAGGATTTGAAGCCGGCGGCCATAATGGGAGGGAAGAAACCACCACCTTATGCCTGATTCCACAAATTAAAAAAGCCGTGCAGTTGCCATTAATTGCGGCCGGAGGCATTGGTTCCGGACAAGCCATAGCGGCTGCTTTTGCTTTGGGTGCTGAAGGGGTTCAGATAGGGAGCCGGTTTGCTGCATCCATGGAGTCATCAGCTCATGAGGCGTTTAAACAAAAGATTGTGGAGGCCAAAGAAGGTGATACTAAACTGACTCTGAAAAAGCTAACTCCAGTTAGGTTATTGGATAACCCTTTTTATCAGCAAGTATTACACTATGAGATCCAAGGTGCTTCGCCCGATGAGTTCAAAAACCTGTTGGGTAAAGGCCGTGCAAAAAAAGGGATGTTTGAAGGCGATATAAAAGACGGGGAACTGGAAATAGGACAGGTTTCAGCCCTAATTGATAAAGTGCAACCCGTTCAGGAAATTATGGATGAACTTGTTTCCGGGTTCAATTCCACAGTTGAAAACTTTCATGGGATAAGGCTTTAAAAGTTCTTTTATTGGCAAACAATCTTACTATTATTGATATTTTTACAAAATATTGCAACTCTAATTTCTAATATCATCTAAACTCTAATTTTTAAACTCTAAACTTTAAATACTCTAAGTACTTTAAATACTCTAAATACTTCTTAATGATTTCATTCGAACGATTTACTTTAGATAACGGACTGCGGGTGCTGGTACATCACGACGATACTACTCCCGTAGTAGCCTTTAATTTGTTATATCAGGTGGGTGCCCGCGACGAAAATCCTGAAAAAACCGGTTTTGCCCATTTGTTTGAGCACCTGATGTTTGAGGGTTCCAAAAATATTCCCCATTACGATGCGCCCTTGCAGCAAGCCGGTGGCGAAAACAATGCCTTTACCAACAGCAACATCACCAATTATTACATTACCATTCCAAAAGAAAACCTCGAGACGGCTTTTTGGTTGGAATCGGATCGGATGCTGGAACTGGCCATTTCGCAAAAAAAGCTCGATATACAGAAAAAAGTGGTGATTGAAGAGTTTAAACAGCGCTACCTGAACCAACCTTACGGTGACTGGAACCTGTTGCTTCGCCCGTTGGCATACAAAAAACATCCGTATAGCTGGCCTACCATCGGCAAAGAAATAGCGCATATCGAGAATGCTACCTTACAAGAAGTAACCGACTTTTTTTACCGGTATTACGCCCCCAACAATGCTATTTTGTGTGTGGCCGGAAATGTTACCAAACCGGAGATTGAACTGTTGGCCCAAAAATGGTTTGGAGCCATTCCCACCAGGAATGTTCCGGTAAGGAATTTGCCCGTTGAGGACCCACAGACAGAAAGTAGGGAAGAGAAAGTTACCCGCCCGGTTCCACTCAATGCCATTTATCAGGCGTATCACATGTGCGGCCGCAACCATCCCGATTATCATGCCACCGATCTCATCTCCGATGTATTGTCGAATGGCAAGTCGTCGCGGTTGAACCAGCGGTTGGTAAAAGACCTCCAATTGTTTAGTTCCATCAATGGATATATCAGTGGCGATGTAGATCCCGGTCTGTTTATGATTACCGGTGAAATTAACCAGGGAGTTACGTTTGAACAAGCTGAAAAGGCCCTCCGCAAGGAATTGGATTTAATGATGACAGAACTGGTAGCGTTTGAAGAACTGAAAAAGGTTCAAAACAAAGTGGAAGCCAACCTTATTTATTCCGAAATCAGCATCCTAAATAAAGCCATGAATTTGGCTTATTTCGAAATGTTGGGCAATGCCGATTTAATAAACCGGGAACCGGAAAAATATCAGGCTGTTACGCCCCACGACATTAGGAATGTAGCTAAAAAGCTATTTCAACCCACCAATTGTTCAGTTCTAAAATATCAGGTACAGTAATTTATGACCACACTAAATAGAAAAACCCCTCCCGGATTTCGGGACATTCAGGAAATAAAATTTCCAAAAATTACCGTTGAAAAACTGGATAACGGCATTCCGGTGTATATGCTCAACGGAGGAACTCAGGAAGTAGTTAAGCTGGACGTGATGGCTCATGCCGGTTCGCAATATTCCGACACCAAGTTGGTGGCTCCCATGGCCGGATTGATGTTGAACGAAGGTACCAAAACTCAGAGTGCCCACGAAATAGCCGAATCATTCGATTATTACGGGGCCTATTTTCAGCCTAATACCGAAAAAGATGTGGCTTTTATTGGGTTAACCACTTTAAG
Organism: Bacteroidota bacterium; assembly: GCA_020047835.1. Classification (GTDB taxonomy): domain Bacteria; phylum Bacteroidota; class Bacteroidia; order Bacteroidales; family SZUA-534; genus GWE2-40-63. Next base: position 1,399 of record JAIFNJ010000166.1, on the reverse strand, counting down.
CAAATACCTGAACCAGACGTTGCCGGTTTTTACCGAAGTATTGAGCCAAAGTGTGTTCCCTCAGCTGGAACTTGACTTGCTGCTCGAACGGCGGCGCCAGAAGTTTTTGGTGGAACAGGAAAAAACATCCTATCTATCGCGGGAAAAATTTTACGAACAGGTGTTTGGTCCCACCCATCCTTATGGTGTGATGACAACCGAAGATCAATACCGCACACTGACCCGGCAGCCGTTGGTCGATTTTTATCAGAAGCAGTACCATGCGGGAAGTTATTCTATTGTGTTGTCAGGAAAATTGGATTCCTCCGTATTAAAAGCGGTAAACCTGTACCTGGGACAATTAAGGAAAATGCCAAAACCGGAGTCCATTCAACCGTCGGTTTTTACTCCATTATCGGGAAAACCATTGGTTATTGAGCGCGAAAATGCCGTTCAATCGAGCATTCGCACCGGATTGCTTACTGTAAATAAAACCCACCCCGACTATACCGGGTTAAAAGTATTGGTAACCATTTTTGGAGGTTATTTTGGGTCGAGGTTGATGAAAAACCTGCGCGAGGACAAAGGGTTTACCTATGGCATCCATTCCATGCAGGTTTCATTTATGCAGGCTGGATTGACCGGAGTGGCAGCCGATGTTAAAGCCGAACATACCCGCGAAGCCATCGATGAGATTGTTAAGGAAATGGAAAAACTCAAGCAGGAACCCGTTTCGGACGAAGAACTGCACCTGGTGCGCAACTACATGATGGGCGAATTGCTCCAAATGTTCGATGGCCCTTTTGCCACCGCCGACACGTTTAAAGCAGTGGTGCAATACGGATACGGTTTTGAATACTTTAACCGGCTAAAAAACACCATCCTAACCATAACCCCGGAACAATTGATGGAACTGGCCAACCGGTATTTTATAACCGAAAAGTTAACCACCGTTGTGGCAGGGAAGTATTGATTAGTTTATTTTAAAAAATAGGCCGAAGGCCTTGAAGAAAAAGAACAGGGCAGCGCCATTTAAGAATTAGTAAAGCTAAAAAGAACTGTATGTTTTATTTGGAGGAATTTAACAAAATAATTATGTTTAATTGAAGCTATTCCCCCACCGCCCTTCGGGCACCTCCCCCGGGGGAGGACTAGCAATGCTGCTACGGAGGAAGTATCCCCCAGGGGGGATTATAGGGGGGAGTTTTACTAAACTAGAACCAATACTTTTTTTAAATTTGAACCGTTTTTGTAACGTATGACGCAGAGAATTTTAACATACTGGATTGTTTTTTTGCTGCTTTGGGCAGGGAATGGGTTTGGACAGATTAGGCCTATACCACCAATCATTTCTTTCATAACTGTAGAACCTCAAACATATAATACCGGAGCAGTCAGGTTGTACTGGGAGGATCACAAT
>JAIFNJ010000193.1 GCA_020047835.1 Bacteroidota bacterium | reverse complement strand
GTTTAGGTTTGCAGCTATTTAAAAAGTATTTTTTGATTCCAAATGGCTGTGGGAGTAGTCAGTCTAAGTATATAAATGCCATTGTACTGCTCTGAAAACGTGTTGTTAATCATGTTTTCACCTGCCGTAAGTGTTACCGATTGTTCAAAAACCACTTTTCCGGTAACATCCAATAATTGCATGGAACCGTTGCTTGCTGAACTTGCGAAACACACAATAGTGACTTCTCCATTTATAGAGGGAGTAGGGAATACGTGTAGAAAATTAGCTCCTGCCAAATCGCTGATACCATCGGGTTTTGTTACGGTTATATGAATTAATGCCAATGAAAATAGGGTTGGATCCGATTGATAGGCAATTTTATAAATAATAGAATCGGTTCCAAAGAAACCTGAATTAGGCAAGTATTTGATCAAAGTCTTATCGTAGGAGGGAATGTAAGCGTTTCCATTTTTTGACAACATATCAATACTTAATGTAACAGGGGCTTGACGAATGTCATTCGATAGAGCTGTTATGGTAACAACTTGGTCCATGGATGTTTCAACCGAATCGTTCACTGCGGTAGGAGCCGTAGTAGGTTTTGTCACATTAATATAAATTTTGGCAATGGAAAACAAAGTTGCATCGGCTTGATATTCTATTTTATAAGTAATGGAGTCTTTTCCAATAAAATCAGGATTCGGAGAGTATCCAATCACATTTGGGTTGCTCCAAGGAATGTATGCTGAGCCATTTACAGACGGTGATTCAATGATAACGGTAACTGCTGATTGTTTCACATCATTTTTAAGTACTTCAACCAACAATGATTGCCCGGCTTCTGTTTCAACTGAATCGTTTACTGCAGTGGGAGGGCCATCCAATTCTGAAAGCACTCCATTGTTCTCAACAAAACGATAAACGAAATTCTGATAATAAACATTAGCTAGGGTGGAATCATGCACTATTAAGGTATTTTCATCGTTATCGTTATCGGCAGCAGCACTCCAATTATGTGAACCTGTAAAAACCAACGGATCTGATAAAGGTGCATCCTGATCAATAACCATGTATTTGTGATGCATAATTCCGTTGCTTTCCGTATCAAAAGTGTAATGTGTTCCAAGGGAAGCTTTTAATATTTCATTAACAGTTATATTATTGTTACCTTCAGCCGGGTAATTAACATGGTGGCAATGCTCAAATCGTTGTTGGCTGTATTTATAGTGTTTACAATACGGGCATTCACTCCATCAGTTGGGCTGAAATAGCATTCCACTCTTTTGCCATTTACTATAAATTCATGGGGGGTATTATTTTTTTTCGTGTTTCCAAAACGGGAATTCGTTTTATTCGCAGCATTACCCGATGATCCCCACATTTCTTCAAATTCAATTTTATATGCCCGTGCAAGGCTTTGATCCTGAATTATAATGACCTGATTAGCATCTAGATTGACTTGCCCGTCGGTTAAGTTGGTGGAACCTGTCCAAACTAAGGGTTCATTTGCATCAGCCGACTCTGTATCGAATAAAATGAATTTATTATGCATAATTCCAGTTCTTTCAGTAGAGGATGGACCAACCAAGACATTTACAGCCGATCCGGCAAGTTCGTCAATACCAAGGTTCGCAGTAGTGCCACAACCAATTACGCGCACCGTAACTCCTCGGTTGGCGGCGGCTTTCAGCGCATCACTTACGTTGCTGATTCCTTGGTTATTAAAGTTATACATAGTTAAATCGATGGTGCTCTTTGCCCGATTTATGTAATTAATCAGGGTATCATCTAAAGCAGTTCCCACATTAATTGCATCTACTCCTTTGGAATATTCGGTGTTAACTCCCGTATTAAAATAAACTTTCATGTCGCCTGTTGAATTGGATATAGTGGTGAAAGGCATAATTCCCGAAAAAGCAGTATCGGTGCCACTCACTGAAAAAGCCTGTACCCATATAACTTCACCCGCCGAAAGGCCTGAAACAGAAATGTTATGATCGACTGAACCACCGGTTCCGGCAATTTTCGTAGTCTTTACTGTTTCAGACGATGAACCATAGTACATTTCAGTGGTTGAGGCTAAATTTGTTGCCCAGCCAAAGCTGATGTCTGTTTTAGTGAAAGAGGTATTGGCTAGAACGCTTGTTAAGTATAGTGCATTGGCCATTTGAATATCACTTATGGTACGCGGTAGCATTTGATAACCTGCTGATGGATCAGCATAATCGAATTGCGATAATAGGGCTGTTAAGGTAACCGGACCACTGGGAATGGGTTGACCCACGATATCGGTTTGGCTACTCTTTACATAAATATAGCCTGTTTCATTATTGGCAGTAATGGCATATTTTTTCTGTGCAAATACTCCACCGGCATCAACAAAAATGGCATCTTTTACCTGTACTAGCATTCCTTCATATGCTTCTGTCAAGTGAGCTGGTGTTAACACGATAGGGTCGGGAAGCATATTTCCGCTAGAGCGAACCACAACAGTGGTTACCGGATCCAGTTCAAGCAATTGATTGTATATTTTGAGTGTTCCGGTAATGGTAACGGAATCGCCACGAAGAACAGGGTTTACCAAGGAACCATAAGCTGCTATACCAGCGGTATTGTCCTGAAAGTAGCGAATTACTCCCAATTCGGCACCATTGGTAACAATTCCTTTAACAGTTACTACTGAACCGGCGGCCATTCCGCGGGCTTCTAAAATGGTATTTTGTGCGGAAGAAATTACCGTAATGGTAATGAAAACAAGCACTGTAAAAAGTGTTTTTTTCATGATTTGAGTTTTGAGTAAAAGTTGCATTTCGTTGTCCTATTTAGTTGTGATTAGTTCAGAATTATTTTAAATGAAGCGGTAAATTGCCTTCCCGCACCCATAAATACGGAGGCAGAACGGGCATCAAATGTATTATAAGGTACCTGAATATAGGTATCATTATTCTTAGCATCCGAGATATATATGGTGTTAAGCACATTTAACACATTGAATTTTATGGCAAAATTGGTATTTTTTATTGATTTTATGTCAAAACGGTAACCAGTATGGAAGTCAACCGTCATGTAGGCAGGAATTCTCCATGATTCCACTGGATTTCCGGCAGCATCAGTACATTGTTCCGGGTTAAAATCGGCATAATAACGATCGAAATAAGTACCACCTCCTTCAAAATATAAACCCTTAATTGGCTCATACCTGAGGCTGGCGCCTAATTGTGTTTGTGCAGCATCACCTACATGGATACCGGTAGCATCAAAACTAAAGGTATTGGCTGGTTGATTATCATCGGAATAATACATCTGAAGGTTTTCAATTTTTTTGTCCCATTGCCAGCTCCCTAATGAAACTAAGCCCTGAAAATCGAGGCTTTGAGCAATTTTGTAAATAAAATCAAATTCAATACCCATATGCAATGCATCCATTCCTGGGATATCACCATATGTATTTTTTTCGGTGCCAGAAATGGGATCTTCGTACTTACCTAAAACCTGATTTGTGGGTTTGTTCTTCCATTTGGTGTAGTATGTATTCAAATTTGCTGTAAACACTTTACTTGTGTAGGTGTATCCAAATTCAATTGCCTGAACCTTTTCGTTTTTTGTTACGGAATCGGGTAAAAAGTCGGCGGTATATCCTTTGAAATAATATTTGAAATCACGGGTTTTGGAAAGATACCCCAAATTGAAAAACACATTGTTGTTTTCATTGATGTTGTAGTTAGCCCCTGTTTTAAAGGTAAATCCCGGTTTGTATTTCCAATCGGATTCCTCATTGCCGAAATAGTCTTTCTTTTTATATCCGCTTGCTGACCCGGTGAGGTTTACAAAAGCGCTGACTTTCCCAATTTTGTATTCTAACAGGCTGAATAAGCCCCCCCAGTTCACCAAACCTTGATCATAGTAATAAACTTTATCGCCAACATGTTTTATGGCCAGGGAACTATCGGCATCATAGTCGTTGCGCAAGTCGTATTTATCAATGGCATAATCACCGCCCAATAAATCGGTAATTTCACTATAGTGATCGGCTTTGTATGATCTCAAATCGATACCACCCGATAGTTTTAACTGATCGGTAAAATCATAGGCAAAGGTTGAAAGCAAACCCCACCAAACATGGTTGTTGTTGTTTTGAACTAAGTAGTTATTAGAATAATATAATTTATCGCTATAGGTTGGGTTGATTGGGTAGGCATCTCCAAATCCGGCATTGGTAGGTCCGCTATTCTGATTGTAGATGCTTTGCCAGTTTATTTGACCTATGTCATCTTGGGTATAAATTCCTGGATTATTCTCATAGTCCGCAGTAGTAATTAGGTTGGTATTTTTAAGGCTGTATCGGGGTTGCATTCCACCCCCAGTTCCTATTGAAAGATAAAGTATGTTGCTGATAAGTAACCGATCGCTTACATTCCATGAATCACGAAGGCTGAACTGAGGTTTGAAATAGGTATTTACCATTTCGTTAAGAATTTCCTTCTCTGCGTTTGGATTGTTGATTCGCTCTGTATAATCACTGTTCCATTGATCTGAGTCGCGTTTTAAATGCCCCCAATGAGCATTGTATGCAGTTCCCTGATTGTTTATAGCCGGTAATTCTTCCGATTTTATGCCTTGTTCTTTAGCGTAGGTAGTATCATAATCAGCGATTGATTTTTTATAACTACGTTGTTTGTGTGTTTGTGGTGCCCCATAAGCAGTAAGGCTGGTTAAGTGATTTCCCCACATTTTATCAATTTTAGCATAAAAAAACCAAGCATTTACATCGGTTTGCTCTACCCAACCATTGCCATTTTTATACGCTCCAGCTGCAGTAATTGCCCAACCATTTTTCATTTTACCGGTAGTTAAGCCAATATTGGTAGTTAGTTTTCCATAAATATCAACTCCTTGTTCAATACTCAACTGCTGTTTGTTTTCAATCCCTTTGGTAATAATATTCATGGTTCCACCTACCGAAGGCAATGCTAATCTAGAAGCTCCAAGTCCTCTTTGAACCTGAATATTTCGTGTAACAGCATCTAACCCGAACCAGTTCGACCAATACACCCAACCGTTTTCCATATCGTTTACAGGAATTCCATCAAGCATTACTGCTACATTCCGCTGACTAAATCCACGGATGGTAATGCGGGCGTCTCCATCGCCACCGCCCTGCTGGGTAGCGTAAACGCCTGGAGTTTTATTGAGTAACATTGGGATATCTTGTCCAGAAAGACGTTCTTCAATTTTAGCTGGTAGAATATTGGTAAAGGCAACTGGTGTTTCACGAACCTTAGCAATATCAGCCGTTACTTCTACTTCATCCAATAAAATATCGGACACAAGGTTAAAAGTTAATTTTAATGGACTATCAGAAACAACAATGTCTTGATTTATTGTTGTGTAGCCAACAAATGAAACAACTAAAGTATATTTGCCTTTATTCAAATCGAGATTAAAATATCCATTGAAATCTGAAACAGTTCCAACAGTAGTTCCTTTAATAAAAATATTGGCTCCAATAATCGTTTCGTTTGCTGATTTATCGAAAACAAATCCATTTACAGATTGCTTTTGAGCAAAAGCATAGCTGGAAAAAATAAATAAGGAAACGAAGAGTAAGTATTTATGTATCATTGAAAATGTATTAAATGATTAATACAGCTAACATAATAGAAGTTTATTCCCATTATGTTAGCTGTGTTTATGATATATTTAATTTACCAATAATTTTTTGGCGTTTATTGAATTTTTGAAATCTATAATCTTAATTAAATACATGCCTTTTTTTAGCTCCAGATTTCCGATTTCAATCATAGTTTGCTGGCTATTGTAAGATTGTTTATAAACGCGTTGGCCAATAGCCGAAAAAATTTCAATTTGTTGAATTGCAAAAGGAGAAACAACGGTTAAGCTTCCGGAGGTTAGTGGATTTGGGTAAACGATTATTTGTTGTGCTGTTTCCAGAGAATTGGATATGCCAACTGCGTTGTTGCTTATGGTAATCTTCAGTGAACCTGATATGCCAGAATCGTCTTGTGCCGATGCAATAACGGTAATTTCACCGTCTTCTTGAGCTGTAAGCAACCCATTGTTGGTTATAGATCCCTTGCCTGTTCCGTTATTTACACTCCATAAAATTGTTTTATCTGCTGCATTGTTAGGAAGAATTTCAGCCATCATTTGTAAAGTTCCTTCTTTGGTGTCAATAATGGTTTTATTTTCTGATGACGATACGGTAATTTTGGAAACAAAGGGTGCCACAGTGCAATTGTGTTTCCCAAGGTTTGTCCAAATATCTTTATAAACCCAATGGCCCGCTGTGTCTTTAATGGCAGGCACTGTATCCCATTCTGCCGTTACTTTAAATGGATTTGGATTGGCAACCACTCCTTTAATAATATTAAATTTTCTAATCAAAACATGGTCCGATGTCCATGACATCCAAAAGGGTCCATAAGTTGCCCCATCTGTAGCTTTACTCTGAACAATGTAATTAATAACTTTGCCAGTTACGGGAATTCCTTCAGAATTATTATAAGTTAACGTAGAATCTTTAACATACGACCAACCAGTTTCAGCGGTAATGGCGGCTCCCAACCCAATTTGTCCAATCAAATCAACTGGAGTAACATTTGACATATCAGCGTTAGGGGCAACTCCACCGGGAGTTTTAACCAGTGCCATGGCATCATTTCCATTCATATAAGTAGGTGCCGGATAGATACCATCCAATTGATTGGCCATTGCTTGTAATTCAGGGCTACAAGCCGGTGAAGTAGAAGTGGAGGTTGTTTGTCCGTTTACTAAAACAAAAGTTTTATGGGGAGCAAGTGTTCCAGATAACCTAGTTGACCCACCTTCAGTAAATGTGGAACTTCCGTTACTAAATCTCACAACGTAATAATTTGTTAAGTCAATGGTTTGGTTTGTTGGATTGTAAATTTCCAATGCTTTGTTATTTCCTGTTCCTTCTACATATTCTGAGAAGAATAAATCGGTAGGAGTTTGTGCTGTTGCATAAAGTGCCATTAGTAATAGCAATGATAAGGGTAAGAATAGTTTCATAATCGTAGTTTTAGTTTTCATCTTAATTTAACGACACAAATTTATAAAAATCAAATGAATTACAAGCTGTTTTTCCGTGTTATAAAAAAGGAAAAGTAATATAAAATTTTTAAATTGCAGTTATTTAACCTTAATTTAATATTAAATTCAGGAAATATGAATTGGATAGCGAATAATTTCAGGATAAACGACCTACTGTATTATGGCAAACCTAATAACTTTTGATGTGTCTTAATTTTAACAGAGCTTAATTTTTTGTAAGTGTGAAAATAAATTTTTTCATTGGAGCATTAAATGTTCTTCAATAAGTGCTCCAAATCTTCTGGTGTATCCACACTTAATCCTTCAATTTGGGTAATGGCGGTATTTATTTTGTACCCATTTTCGAGCCAACGCAATTGCTCTAATGATTCAGCCATTTCAAGGGTTCCCTTTGTTAAGTCGCACAATTCAAACAACACATTTTTGCGGTACCCGTACATTCCAATGTGATGGTAAAAGGTGGCTTTCTCCATCCATTTTTCTTTTTCGGTACCGCGGATAAAAGGGATGCAACTCCGGCTAAAATATAAAGCATCGCCTTTTTTACTGATTACTACTTTTACTTTATTTGGATTTTCCAATGCTTCCCATTCTGTGATTGGTTTAATCAAGGTGGCTATTTCTGTCTCTGGCTCAGCAAATAGTTCATTTAACTGCCTTATTTGCTCTGGATCGATAAATGGTTCATCGCCTTGCACATTAATAACCACATCAGCTTTCAGGTGATTCTGGGCTTCAAATTTTAAAACAGCTTCGGCGCAGCGGTCGGTGCCACTGGGATGATTCTCGCGGGTCATTACCACCTGGCCGCCAAACGAAATTACATGCTCAAATATACGCTGATCATCGGTAGCTACGCAAACATGGTTTAATGCCAGTTTGGTTTGTTCATATACCCGTTGAATCATGGTTTTGCCATGGATTGAAACTAATGGCTTTCCAGGGAAGCGGGTGGATGCATAGCGTGCAGGAATAATTCCGAAAGTAATCATAGTAGTATTTTTTGCAAATGTAATCAATTCAATGACACTCGGCTCAAACAAGCGCAGCGATGTTTGAGACATAAGTGGAATTGATACCGACTACACGGTCAGTCTATATCCCTAGACAGTTCAATGAAATTTAATTTATAGGAGCGAAGCTAAGTTTGAAACTAACTAGCCACAGATTCTCAGATAAAATCTTTATTAATCTGAGAATCCGTGGCTAATTTTAATCGAGTATTTATTTTTTGAGCAACCGCGAAGTCAATTCAATCATTTTGCGCAATCCATCGGCAAGCAATAGAAAATACATAAATAAGGAGAAAGCCCAAATCACCATTAAATTAAAGTAATAGGTATCAATTTCTAGAGCACCAATTTTTTTAATGGGCGAATAAAAGTGAGACCGGCCATTTCCTCTCAATGGGTCTTTATAAATTGGATCGGCTAATTGAACAAAACCTTCGCCGGTATCGTGAATCTTGTGAATTTCGTTGC
>JAIFNJ010000023.1 GCA_020047835.1 Bacteroidota bacterium | reverse complement strand
ACTGCTATTGACTTATTTTGGCGATTAACCATTCCATTGGATGTAAACTTCATTTTAATTTCTGATGCTCGGGTAATGAACTTTCTACCAAAGTAATGGCTTTACTTAGTATGGTTCTGTCTTGACTCAGTATTCCCTCAACAAATTCATCAGCGGTAAGTTTTTTACGCTTTATATTTATAAAACGGAGTGCCGACTGATCGTTAATGGAAGGTGGTTGTTCAATTCCTTCATTAACTTTGAGCGCCGTATTATGATGTTTATGGTTATCCATGTGTGGCGGTATAATTAGATTCACAAAGATATCATTAAACAAAAAACAACTTTGTGGTTCTTTATTTTTTTTTGAACAAGTATGTTTACAAGTACAGGCTTTTCAACTAATAATCATTCAGCGGGTAGTATATTATTCAGCAAATACTTCTTAACGGGTTATCACACAATTTCAAGGGTCAGAAAATAAAATATCCACTGAATTTTTCAGTGGATATTTTATTCGGTGTTAGTTCCGAAATATTCAACAAATATATATTTAATTCTTTTCAGGAACTATTACAGTGCCGGTAACTCTCAGTGTAACTTGCGATTGAGTTGGGTCATTAGTAATTATTGCTATTGACTTATTTTGGCGATTAACCATTCCATTGGATGTAAACTTCATTTTAATTTCTGATGAAGCTCCCGGCTTTAAAATTTCGTTGGTGGCGCTAACAATAGTGCATCCGCATGATGGTTTAATTTTCCTGATTATTAAATCGATTTTTCCCGTATTTTTGAATTTGTAAGAATAGTCAACATTTTTACCTTGAGGAATGGTATCAAAGTCAAATACGGTATTTTCAAATTCAATGCGAGGCGCATTTGCTTTTTGTTCCGGGGTTAAATTATCAAAATTTTCTTCAATGGTAGCACTTACTGAAATTGAGTTTTTATTTTGATCGGTATCTCCATTGATTGCTACGGTAACTTTATCCATTAAAAATCCCCAGTCGCCTTTCTTTTTAGCATCATACGTAACTTTAATAAGTCCTTTTGCACCCGGAAGCAAATTCTCAGGCTCTGCTTTTACTTGCAAATGGTTCGGAACATTTCTGAATGTAATGGCCAGATTGTGATCGGTGGTATTAATCATTTCAAGCTCACCTTGTTTTACTTCTGAAAAATTTACTTTCATTAAAGCTAAATGATTCGTTTTTAATCGAAGTTCACCAAGATTGCGTGGATATTCATCTTCAACTGTTTGGGGCTTTGAAATTACATTTCCGGTAAAACGGAGGTTGCTGGTAGGTTGATTAGCATTGGTAGTAATGGTAATGGATTTTGAAAACTTACCTGGCCGGTTCTCCGGATTATAAGTGGCCGATACATATCCTTTTGCACCCGGCGCAACAGGTTCTTTGGTATAATCAGACGAGGTGCAACCACACGAAGGTCTAACGTTAGTAATAGTTAATGGCTCATTTCCGGTATTGGTAAAAGTGAAATTGTGGGTTACTTTTCCAGCTTCTTCTTTAATATCGCCAAATTCATGATTTGGATTGTCCCATGAAATATTTGGTCCTACTTGCTGGGCATTACTATTAGCCATTATTGCCAATAATGCTACTACTAAAATGCTTATTTTATTTTTCATATTCTAATTTATTAATCAGTTAATAGTTGATGGGCACAAAGGTAAAAAAATACAAACTTCCCTTAATATATGTCTTTAAATCAATTGTTAATGCACTGTTAAACTTTTACTCCTATTTTTTCAAAATTGTAACCCGATGGATTCTGAAATACTCGAAGATCGAAATGGGATACTAATGAAATGATATGCTCAAATAGTTCTGATTGAACTTCTTCATACTTTGCTAAGCGCACTTCATTTGAAAACGCATAAACCTCAAGCGGTATTCCATTATCGGTTGGCTGCAAATAGCGAACTACTAATGTTAGGTTCTGATTTATATTTGGGTTTTTACGTAAATATCCTTCAACATACATTCTGAATAAACCTAAATTGGTGAGTTGCTTTGTCCCATCATTAGTTGATTCCTGACTTGTATTAATAAATGGAATGGAATTAATCGTTTTTAAATAGCCATCAGCAGTCTCTTTGGTTATAAACTTAACCGTATTCAAATCAATAAATATGGATCTCTTAATCCGTCTGCCTCCAAAATCGCCCATTTCTCTCCAATTCGAAAATGAGTTTGAAACCAATGAATAAGTTGGAATGGTTACCACAGTATTATCGGCGTTTTGCACTTTTACCGTATTTAATGTGATTTCTACCACAGTTCCATCAGCTTTACTACTTGGCATTTCAATATAATCGCCAATTTTAAGCATTTCATTGGCCGATAGCTGAACGCTGGCAGTCAAACCGAGTATGGTGTCTTTGAATATCAATAATAACACGGCAGCTAAAGCTCCAAGTCCAGCTAGTAGTTTTCCCGGAGAACTTCCTGTTAAAAATGAAATGATAAGAATTACCCCAATAAAAATGATAAAAATATTGACTAATTGAATATACCCTTTAATTGGCCTATTTTTGGAAATATCGGATTGAAGATAAATCTCATGTAGTGCTTTTGTAAATGAAATTAATACTACCATTGTTACAATGGTCATGTAAATGTAAATGGCGGAATGGGTAAAAACCACCCATTTTGGAAATTCTGAAAGCAATGCAGTGGTAGAAAGATACAATACTAACGCCGGTGCAAAATGAGCCAATCTATTAAAAACACCCCGCTCCAAAATGATATCATCCCATTGGTTTTTGCTTCGTTTAACTAGATTAGCGATAAAATGCACAATAAATTGCCGGGCAGCCAAGTGAGCAATCAAACATAAAATAAAGATACCGACAATCAGTGTTCCAATTCGAACTAAATTGGCGATACCTTCTGATAACCCATGAGCCATGAGCCAATGATAATAAGTATCAATCAGTGGATTCATAAATTGATGTTTTAAAAGTTACGATTCTATTTAGAACTATATTTTAGTTTTTAAAATCAATGGGCAAAAATATACATTCGTAAGTTATATTTGCAATGCAAGGCTTAAATTATCAATTGTTTTTTTAATGCTCTTTATTTTGAATAAGTATCAAAGATTTTAAATAATTTTAAAAGTTTCAATTTATATTAAGGAATCAAGCCAAATGAGTAAGATATTCTACTTTAAAAATTTCACTTGTAAGGGTTTAGTAGCCTTAATACTTACTTTAGTTTGCTATTCAGCTTTTAGCCAGCAAGACAGTATTAAATTGGTGAAATATACTTCTGGGTTCCGGTTTAAAGATGGGTTGTATTTATCGCATAGTCAGCTTCTAAACAACAATCCAATTCCTGTTAAATATATAATTTCGAAATACAACAAATCGGATTTTGACTTTTTTAGCAAATTACTAAACGAGGAAAAAGTAGTTTATTTTGATCAATTTGGAATTAAGAAGGAAATTGAGGTTAAAAACCTTTGGGGATTTTGTCGCAGGGGCTCCATATATATTAACTGGGGGGATGATTTTAACCGTATTCCCGTAGTTGGTTCTATTTGCCATTTTATTGCATCCATTACCGTTTACGAAGATCGATATTACAATCCGTCCTATGGCTATTCCGCTTATAGCATGCCTTCAACAACAACACGTACAGAGATTTACCAATTTGTTATGGATTTTGAATCAGGTAAAGTAGTAGAGTATTCTGTTGATAATGTTTTGGCTTTTTTGATGCCCGATCAGGTGCTTTATGATGAATTCAATGCGCTGAGTTCTAAAAAGCAAAATCAGATGAAATTTTTATATCTGCGTAAGTTTAATGAAAAGCACCCGTTATATATTCCCATTGAATAGATTTTAAGTTACCTATTCGTCTCATATATTAGACTAAAAGCGGTTATCGAAAAAGTGAATTCCATTGATAACTTTGGTAAAAAGAAAAAATATATTTTTATCCAATTCGATTAAAACTTGTTTCCACTAAAATTGTTTAAATTAGCGATCAAGTATTAACCTTAAAATTATAACAATGAAAAAAATCGGGATAAGCCTAGTATTGATAGCATTATTCTTTGGTTTGAGAGCCCAGCAAACCGTTGGAACACCGGAGCAAATTGAGCAATTCCTTAAGTCGACCACTTATGTGGTGCTTGAAAACAACCCCATGTTGATGTACAACAGCATTATTAAAGAAACCGTTGAAAAGCACTGGACGCTTACAAAATATGAGTTTGTAACCTTTTCCTCCGAAGAGTTTGAAATTGCCCGCAAAGACCCTAATAAATCGTTTCTTATTGTAAATACTGAGTTTTATGAAAAAGATGAAACTAAAGCTAAATACAAATACTTATGTGTACAGTTGGGCGGAGATTATGAGTTTGTAAGGCAAATGCCCGACATTGCCTCTGTTCCAATTGCCTATGCCGATGTTGAAGAGGACACTTACTCTTATAAATTAGGAACGTTGTGTATTTTTTTGCAGAATCACATTCTGTTAACGAAAGCGCATCCTGAAATTACAACTGGAAAAAAATCAGTGAGCTATTATTACAAAAATTTGACTGCTGATATAAAAAACAAAACACTCTATTTAACCAAAGAGGATTTGCCAAAAGAATTAAATTCGGAAGCCAAAATAAAAGCTATTTATCCTTTCCCGGTAAAAATTGTTACCCGCGAAGAAATTGAGGCAGCCATTGATAAAAAAGACGAGAATGTTGTTTTTTTGCATAAAGTGGGTCCTGAAGGTTCCAAAAGAAAAGCACGCTGTTTTAAAACAATCATTGGAGTTTCGGATGCCAAATTATATTATTTTTCTTGGCACATGATTGGTGATAAAGCACCGGATGCATTACTAGCAAAAGATTTCAAAAAATTGGCTAAGGCTAAAAGTAAAAAATAGAAACACATAAAAAAAAGCTCGGTAAACGGGCTTTTTTTGTGGATATGAAGCTACAAATTTACAAGGAAGGACGAATAAAGAGCCATATCAAATATTAAGAATAAACAATGAGCAAGAAAAGGATGGATTTGCATTGTTAAAATCTGGCTTGTTTTATTTTGGTTATTCGTTTGCTATAGACCATTTTTTAATTTCCAATCACCTCAGTGTACCAAACTATTTTATAATTTTGTGGCTTCAATTAATTTAAAAAGTATGGCAGACGATAAGAAAATAATATTTTCAATGGTGGGGGTTGGTAAAACGTATCCGCCACAAAAACGAGTTTTAAACAACATATACCTTTCTTTTTTCTATGGTGCAAAGATTGGTATCATCGGTTTGAATGGTTCCGGAAAATCAACATTGCTGAAAATTATTGCCGGAATGGAAAAGAGTTTTCAAGGCGAAGTGGTTTTCTCTCCCGGATATAAAGTAGGCATGCTAGAGCAAGATCCAAAACTGGATGGCCAGAAAACGGTACGCGAAATTGTGGAAGAAGGAACTGCTGAAGTGGTGGCCCTTTTAAAGGAATACGAAGAGCTTAATATGAAGTTTGCCGAACCCATGAGCGACGACGAAATGAACCAACTCATCGACCGCCAAGGGGTATTGACAGAATTGCTTGACCTACACAATGCCTGGGAATTGGATAATAAACTGGAGCGGGCTATGGATGCCTTGCGCTGTCCTCCAGCTGATTGGAAAATTGAAAACCTTTCAGGTGGTGAGCGTCGCCGGGTTGCTTTGTGCCGATTGCTGTTGCAGGAACCCGATATTTTGTTGCTCGATGAGCCTACCAACCACTTGGATGCTGAGTCAGTTCAATGGCTGGAACAACATTTACAACAGTATAAAGGTACTGTAATTGCAATAACCCATGACCGCTATTTTCTTGATAACGTAGCCGGTTGGATTCTTGAATTGGATAGGGGAGAGGGAATTCCTTGGAAAGGTAATTACAGTTCCTGGTTGGAGCAGAAGAGTGCCCGATTGGCTCAGGAAGAAAAAACCGAAAGCAAGCGTCGTAAAACATTGGAACGGGAACTGGAATGGGTTCGAATGGCTCCAAAAGCCCGTCAGGCTAAACAAAAAGCCCGTTTGGGGGCCTATGATAAATTACTGAACGAAGACTCTAAAGATAAGGAACAAAAGCTGGAGATATTTATTCCGAATGGCCCACGCCTTGGTGGTAAGGTTATTGAAGCCCATAAAGTAAGCAAAGCTTTTGGAGATAAATTGTTGTTCGAAGATTTGGAGTTTGTGTTGCCTCCCAACGGAATTGTTGGTGTTATTGGACCAAATGGTGCTGGTAAAACCACTTTGTTCCGATTGATTATGGGACACGATACCGTTGACTCAGGAACTTTTTCGGTGGGTGAAACAGTGAAATTGGGTTATGTAGACCAAAGTCATGCTGATATTGATCCGGAAAAATCAGTGTATCAAATTATTGCCGATGGATTGGAGGAGGTTAAAGTAGGGGGAAGGTTTATTAATGCTAGGGCTTATCTTTCACGGTTTAATTTTGTGGGAGCCGATCAGGAAAAGAAAGCCGGAGTGCTTTCCGGTGGTGAGCGTAACCGCTTGCACTTAGCCATGACTCTTAAGTCGGAAGCTAACGTACTCCTGCTCGATGAACCCAGCAATGATATTGATATTAATACCTTACGTGCTTTGGAAGAAGGATTGGATGGTTTTGCCGGTTGTGCAGTAGTAATTTCGCACGACCGTTGGTTTCTTGACCGGATTGCTACACACATTCTGGCTTTTGAAGGCAATTCGCAGGTTTACTTTTTCGAAGGTTCCTATTCTGATTACGAAATAAACAAGAAAAAGAGGTTGGGTGACGAAGGACCAACTCGAATCCGTTATAAAAAGTTAGTTAAATAGAATAACTAATTTCAAATTTAAAAGCCATTAGCATAATACTAATGGCTTTTTTAAAATTATTTTAAAAAAGTCAACTTCAAGAAATAATGGGCAGGGTAAATTTAAAATCGCTGCCTTTTCCCAATTCACTTTCTACCCAAATTCTACCGCCGTGTTTTTCAACAAATTCCTTGCAAAGCAGCAATCCAAAACCGGTTCCTTTTTCTTTTTCGGTACCGGGTGTAGATACTTTTTCACTTATCTTAAATAATTGATTCGTTGTTTTTACGCCCATGCCAACTCCAGTGTCACTTACAGTAATCATAATTTCATTTTCCTGTTGAGCGTCTAATATGGTTATACTTCCGTTTTTATGGGTGAATTTTATAGCGTTGGTAGTTAGATTCCTCAGTATAGTTTGTAGCATATTTTTGTCGGCAAACACCATCAAACCTTTCGATATTTTACTGTTTATGGTTATGTTTTTCTCTTTAGCTAAATTCGCTGACAAACAAATTACTTCATTGACTAAGTGTTTTCTAATAGCTTAAATGTATTTTGTGCCGCCTCGTTTATTAATTGCACATAGTGCAAGGTTTGTTCCATGCTTAATTTTGGATCCGCGTTAACTATTATATTCGATAATCCGGCGATACCCTGAAACGGGTTTTTTAAGTCGTGGGCAATGATGCTGAAAAATTTATCTTTTGTGGCGTTTAATTCGGTAAGTTCTTCTTTCTGTTTTTTGATTGTTCGTTCCGCTTGTTTGCTGGCCGTAATATCGGTTTTTATGGCTATGTAATTATTAACAGTGCCATTTAGGTCAAAAATAGGGGCAATTACGGCATCCTCAATAAATTCCTCGCCGTTCTTTTTTTTATTGATAAATTCTCCATGCCATGTTTTACCCTCTTTTATTGTTTCCCATAAATCTTTATAAACATTAGGATCTGTTTTACCAGAATTTAGTATCCGTGGATTATTGTTTTTAGCCTCTTCAAGGGTATAGCCTGTCATTTCGGTAAATTTGGGATTTGCGTATTCAATTTTTCCCGTTAGGTCAGTTATAACAATGGTAGTAGGGCTCTGCTCAATAGCTACAGATAACTTTCTGATTTGTTTTTCTGCATTTTTAATATTTGTAATATTTACAATGGTGCCTACCAAACGGTGCAGTTTTCCCGTTTTGTCATTAACTTGTTTAATTCCACGCGATAAAATATTTATGGTTTCTCCATTTTTGTGAATCATCCTAAACTCACTCTCATAGCGCAGATGTACTTTATTCAGAAATTCATTAATGTGAGTCATGACCTGCTGAAAATCATCGGGATGAATTAATTTTTCCCAGGTTAAAAAATTATTTTCCACCTCGTTTTCTGTATATCCAAGCATTGATTTCCAGGAAGGTGAAAAATACACTTCGTTGGTGTCAATATTCCAATCCCACAAACCATCCGATGTTCCTTCCAAAGCAAGAGATAAGCGTTCTTCTTTTTCAATTAATTTACTTTCAATTCTAAGCCGATTTTTAATTTCATATTTAAGTTTTTGTGAGCTATTGTAAAAAAAGAAAGCAATGGAGCCAATAACAATAACTATTAAAACAAATAAACCAATCAATTTCCAAGGAATGTTCAATTCTTGATTTTGATAATCGGAATAAAGTAAGCCATGCGTTGTGCGAGATTCCTCAACCAATTTTAATTTTTTGTAACTGTCTAATATCGACTCCCATCTTCCGTGATTGGAATAACCAATTTCAACTACGTTAGCCATTATGAGGTTCTTCATTCGTTCGGCCTCAAATTGTAAATGCTCAATACTATGCCTTTGGGAGTATTTGTTGTAGATCAATTGAATTATCTCATCCTGATTTTCCATAGCATATTTCCACCCTTTTAGCGAAGCCTCCCTGAAATTAGTTACTAATTCTGGATTCTTTTCAATCAGCGAATCGGTTGTAAATAATATTTCGTTGTAAAAATCAATACCGCCAGCCGCTGGCGATATAATGGTATAATCAAATTTTGCTTTTTGCAGTATGTATGGTTCATCGATTGAAAAGGCGGAAATGGCATCGATCTCTCCATTTAATAGTTTTTTTGTATCGAAAGCATGAATGTCAATAATGCATTTATCTAAAGAAACACCTTCATTATTCATATATACAATTAGGTCCGCGGCATTTGGCTCCATGGCAATTCGCTTACCAATCAGGTCGTGTACCGATTCAATGCCTGATTGTTTGGAAGCCAGTAATATTTGAGCCGAATGTTGAAATATGGTGGCTAAAACCACGGCTCTTTTATTATCTGAATGCATTAAAAGAATATCTGATGCACAAATTCCAAAGTCAGCACTCCCATTAAGTACCTCATCAGTTGGGTTATAGCCTTCTGTAGCTTCTACTAATTTTACCTGAATTCCAACATCATTATAATAGCCTTTTTCAATGGCGGCATAGTACCCGGCAAATTGAAACTGGTGTTTCCATTTTAATTGCAAGGTAACATGTTGAAAAGGTTGGGCTTGAATTAATTTTATAGCAAAAATTAAAATCAATACAATCGCCTGTTTAATCGATATTCTCATGTATCTCTTCCAGTTATAGTGGTTATAAAAATACATTTATTTTAGAATTAAATGCATAATTGGCAAACTTCTAATAGTTAAGCTCAATAAAAACCTATTTTTTAATTCTTTAATTCATTGATTTGCAATCATTTTAGAATTTTTGGTGCACTTTAATTGTATTTTATTCAGTTATCGTTTCAACTGGAGCCAATCTTTTAAATAAGTATTCCAAGCTTCCGGTTTTTTATATATAGATAATTCCTGCTATTTTTGAAAATTGAAATCCATTTTTTCTTACAACAACATTAATAAAACATCAAAAATGAACCAAGTAATTAAAAAAGATTTATTGATATATGTTACTGTTTTTGGTCTTCTCACGTTGCCCTTTTTGTTTACCAATCTGGACATTATATTGCAAAGCCCATACTATTCTGCTGCACAAGGATGGTTCCTTATGACTGCCCCTTTTTGGGATTTTATCTACAAATATGGAATATTTTTAGGCTATTTTATGGCTGTTGGGGCATTGGTGTTGGTTAGCTTTACCTATTGGAAAAAATCGTTGTTAATATGGCGCAGAGCAGCCTGGTTCATGCTTTTTGTAATGGTGGTTGGTCCCGGTATTTTGGTGAACGGAACTTTTAAAGAGCATTGGGGGAGGCCTCGCCCAAGGGAAATTACAGAATTTGGTGGGAAAGAAAACTATGTAAAAGTTTGGGTAAAGGGAGATGCAAAAGGGAAATCATTTCCTTGCGGACATGCTTCCATGGGGTTTTATCTTTCGATACCATTTTTATTCCTTCGTAGCCGGCACAAAAAATGGGCTTGGATATTTTTTATTTTTGGTACCCTTTATGGCAGTTTGATTGGATATGCCCGCATGGTTGCTGGGGGACATTTTGCCAGCGATGTGGTTTGGGCTGCAGGAATGGTCTGGATTACGGGAATTGTTGGATTTCATCTGTTTAACATTGATAAACCTATAGATGAATCACATTGGGATTTAGAAAAGCAAAAGAAAAAGGGAGTGAAAGTCAGTTTTATATTAGGGCTTTTTATTCCAATCCTTACCTTGGGATTATTATTGGCAACTCCTTATATTTCGAAAAAGGAATTTTCCCGTTCACAGGCAGAACTTCATCGAATATCGCCAAAAATAATTCAAACCACCTTTACTGAGGGAACCATAAACTTATCGGTTGACACCATTTTTCAGGTGAATTATGCGGTCAATGGCTTTGGCTTTCCAAATAGTAAAATACGGTTACAGTGGATTGAAGGCGATACCTGTTCTTATTTTTTAGAACGCATGGGTTGGTTTACCGAAGTCAGAAACAGCATTAATATGGTGGTGCCAAATACAAATTCTTGGGAAAATCATTTGTATTTAAAAGAAGGAAAAGTATTTATGGCATTGCCCACCGATTCCATCCCTTTTAATTTGTTTTTGGTTATTGAAAAAGGCGATGTTTATATGACTATGAGTTCAAATTCTCAAATAAGTTTTTCAATTGTGTCGCCTGAAATACAGAATGAAAAAGGGTTTCAATTGAATTCCCCGGATAGTATACCATCAAAAGTAAAAATAACAGTAAAAGAAGGAAAGGTCGTGTTTAACTAAGGCATTTCAATAAAACCATTGCATTTTGATTGGTTTGATATTGCATTTCATTCAGGGAACATTAATTTTGCCAACTTATTAATTCAACTACTCATGGCTCAAAAACCTTCAATACCAAAAGGAACGCGCGACTTCGGCCCATCAGAAATGGTGAAGCGGAATTATATTTTTGATACAGTTAAATCCGTTTTCAAACTTTATGGGTTCCAACCCATTGAAACACCGGCCATGGAGAACCTTTCAACCTTGATGGGAAAATATGGTGAAGAAGGAGATAAACTGCTTTTTAAAGTCCTCAATTCAGGCGATTTTTTAACGAATGCTCCTGAAAATATATTAACTGAAAAAAACTCAACCAAACTAACGCATCATATTTCAGAAAAGGGGTTGCGATACGATTTGACCGTTCCTTTTGCCCGTTTTGTGGTACAGCATCGCGAAGAGGTGCAATTTCCTTTTAAAAGATACCAAATTCAACCCGTGTGGCGCGCCGACAAACCTCAAAAAGGAAGATACCGTGAGTTTTATCAGTGTGATGTGGATGTGATTGGCAGCAATTCGTTATTGAACGAAGTGGAGTTGATTCAGATTGTGGATGAAATCTACAACCGTTTGAACATAAGAGTTGCAGTAAAAATAAACAACCGCAAGATACTTTCCGGTATTGCCGAAGTAATTGGCCAGCCCGATAAAATAATAGATATTACCGTTGCCATTGATAAACTGGACAAAATAGGGATTGAAAAAGTAAACTTGGAACTTGAGGAAAAGGGATTGCCACGGCAAGCCATCACCCAGTTGCAACCTATCTTAAATCTATCGGGTTCCAATATCGAGAAACTTGTGCAAATTAAAGAGGTGTTGAAGACTTCTGAAATTGGATTGAAAGGCGTTTCTGAAATGGAAACCGTTTTTGACTGGCTGGCTCCATTACAGATTCAATGCCCTGTTGAACTCGATTTGACATTAGCCCGTGGACTGAACTACTACACTGGGGCAATCTTTGAAGTAAAAGCATTGGATATGCAAATTGGTTCTATTACCGGCGGTGGTCGTTACGACGATTTGACCGGTATTTTTGGTTTGCCCGGAGTATCCGGAGTTGGGATTTCATTTGGTGCCGACCGTATTTATGACGTGATGGATCACCTCGATTTGTTTCCAAAAAATGCGGCCACCACCACACAGCTTTTGTTTGTAAACTTTGGGGAAAAGGAACAATCGTGGTGTTTACCGGTAGTAAGTCAAATTAGGGCAAAAGGTATTACTACTGAAATATATCCTGAACCGGCCAAAATGAAAAAACAGATGGGTTATGCCAACGACCGTAAAATTCCATTTGTGGCTATTGTGGGTGAAGTCGAAATGAATTCAGGTCTTATTACCTTAAAAGACATGGAGAATGGGGAACAATATAAATTAAGCTTTGATGAATTAATCGATAAATTAAGTAGCAAATAGTATATTAGTTAAAGTTAGATCATCATATTATTAAAAAAGAATGGGTTGTTTTAAAAGCAAGTTAGTACTCTGTTTATTAAATAGTTAAGTAAAAATATATTCAA
>JAIFNJ010000170.1 GCA_020047835.1 Bacteroidota bacterium | reverse complement strand
TATCCCACCAACCGATTTGTTTTGCGTTATGGATTAGTTTGGGCTTTTTACGATTAGCTGGTTTATTAAAAAGGTAAATCGGCCAAATCAACATTACCTCCAGATAATATTATTGCTACTTTTTTCTCTTTAAAAGTATCCCTGTTCTCAATAATGCATGCCAAAGGAACAGCCGATGAAGGTTCAACAACAATTTTCAGGTATTTAAAAATCAGCGCCATGGCTTCAACAATAGATTTTTCACTACATGGCAAAATGTCATCAACAAATTTGGAAATAATGGAAAAAGTTAATGGAGATAGCGAGGTGCGCAAGCCATCAGCAATGGTGTTGGGGTTTTGAACGGGAATAAGCTTTTTTGACTTAAACGATTGGAACGCATCATTGGCATTGGCTGGTTCAGCACCAATCACGGTTATGTTAGGCCATATATTTATAGCTGAAATGGCCGTTCCGCTTAATAAACCACCACCGCCCACCGGAGCCATTATAATATCCGGAACTTCCATTTGTTCTGCTATTTCGAGACAAGCAGTTCCTTGCCCACAAATCACATTAAAATTGTCGTAAGGGTGCACCAATACGGCTCCGGTTTTTTCAATTACTTTTTGAAGTTCCAACTCACGTGCTTGCAAGGTAGGTTCACAAAATGTAATGATTCCGCCATACGCACGAACGGCTTCAATTTTTACTTTGGGAGCATTTTTTGGCATCACTATATAGGCTGAAATTCCTTGCAACGAAGCAGCTTTGGCTAATGCGGCTGCATGGTTCCCCGATGAATGTGTTGCTACACCTTTTAATTTTTCAGTACCATTAAGACACAAAACAGCATGGGTAGCTCCCCTATACTTAAACGCACCTGCTTTTTGCATGTTTTCACACTTAAAAAACAACTGGCATTCAAATAGTTGGTTCAACAATTCTGAGGATAATACTGGAGTTTGATGAACATACGGTTTTATTAGTTGGTGGGCACGTTGAATGCTTTCAATGGTTGGATGATTCATACAGTAAAACTTAATTAATCATTGATAGGTTGCCGTAAAGATTATAAAATTCGTAACAAACATAATACATCTTATCCTGTTTATTTCCAAAAGAAACGCTAATTTTGACAGTTATTTTCAGAAAACAAATGGATTCATTTTCAGCCATTAACGGAAAAACGAATAAGAGGAACAATTTTTGATAATAACAGTGGCTCAAAGCAATAATTCAGAGCCACAAACTGATTTTTAAGCAAATCGTATAACCAATGAAATTAAGAACTGAGAATCTAATAAAAAAATATGGCAGCCGAACCGTAGTTAAAGGGGTTTCTGTTCAAGTTGAAAAGGGGGAAATTGTTGGTTTATTGGGTCCCAATGGTGCCGGAAAAACTACAACTTTTTATATGATTGTTGGGTTAATAACCCCAAACGGGGGCAATATTTATTTAGACGATATAGATATTACCAAAGAACCTGTTTACAAAAGGGCAAAGCGGGGAATTGGTTATTTGGCACAGGAAGCTTCCGTATTTCGGCAGTTGAGTGTTGAAGATAATTTAAAGACGATTCTGGAGATGACCCCTTTGACTAAGCACCAGCAAGCAGAAAAATTGGAAACCTTGTTGAGCGAGTTTGGGTTGCAGCATATACGTAGGAGTTTGGGCATTCAATTATCGGGTGGCGAAAGACGGAGAACTGAAATTGCCCGTGCTTTGACTATTGATCCGGATTTTATTCTACTTGATGAGCCTTTTGCCGGTGTTGATCCCATTGCGGTGGAAGATATACAAGGTATTGTACAAAAACTGAAAGAAAAAAACATTGGTATTTTAATTACTGATCATAACGTTCATGAAACGTTGACCATTACCGATAGGGCTTATTTGCTCTTTGAAGGGAAAATACTTAAAGCAGGCACTGCCTATGAACTTTCTGAAGACGAACAGGTTCGAAAAGTTTATTTAGGCAAAAACTTTGAACTACGGAAATAGTGGTTTTATAAGTCAAATATTCTGATAGTAACCACGTATCATTTAAAAGGCTGTTAAAATAGTCTGAGTATTAATAACAGTTAAGGAATTGATTTTCATCAAGCATGGAAATAGTAAAATGATAAACCGACACACATATACCATCCAAACCATATTATTCTTTTTGTTTTTTTTCTCGGTTACATTGGTAAATAGCCAAGTAACACGAATACGGGGAATTGTTTACGACAAGGAAACCAAAGAACCGCTTCCTTTTGTAAATATTGCACTCGATGGAACTAGCATTGGAACCATTACTGGATTCGATGGAAGTTTTTTTCTTGAAACCCGTGTTTCAGCAAAAAAAATATCGGCATCCTATATTGGATATGTAAAGTGGGACACCATTGTTTTGCCAGGTACTTACCAAAAGTTTGAAATTTATTTGCAACCCGAGACTATTGAAATAAGCGAAGTTGTGGTTAAACCCGGAGAAAACCCTGCCCATAGAATTCTGCAGAATATAATCGACCGCAAGGAATTAAATGATCCTACCCGTGTTGGGAGCTACAAGTATGAGGTGTATAATAAAATGGAACTCGATGTGAATAATATTAGCGAAAGCTATAAAAATCAAAAAGTTTTCAATAAGTTTCAGTTTATTTTTGATTACATCGATACCTCTGCTGTTACCGGAAAAACCTTCTTGCCTATATTTATAACGGAATCACTAAGCGATTTCTATTATCAAAAGCAGCCAAAAAAACAGAAAGAGATTATAAAAGCAAGTAACATCAGTGGGGTTGATGATAATTCTCTTACTGATTTTACCGGTCAAATGTATCTTGATTTTAACTTATACGATAACTTTGTCCCAATCATGGGCCTGGATATGGTTAGCCCAATAGCTAATTTTGGACTTGTCTATTACAAATATTATTTAATTGACAGTGCCTTTCGCGATAATCATTGGTGTTATCACATTTCATTTAAACCGAAGCGTAAACAGGAGCCCACTTTTACCGGCTATTTTTGGGTTCAGGATACCACATTTGCTATTCAAAACTATAAAATTAGTCTTGCCGATGGCGTGAATATCAATTATGTGCAAAACTTTGTGGCCGAGCAAGCCTATGTCATGATCGGTGATTCAGTATGGTTCCCTAAAAAGCAGGAATTGTTTGTCGATTTTGTGATAACTAATAAAGAATACGGCTTTTTTGGCCGCAAAACCACATCTTACGATAAAATTGAACTCTATCCGATTATACAACCTGGTTTCTTTTCAAAAGAAGTGGCTCAGGAAACGGTAACAAAAGCAGATGCTCTGACCTACACACCAGAGCAATGGCAAGAGCTCCGGCCCGATTCACTTTCGAAAAGAGAACAGGATATTTTTGTAATGGTAGATTCCATTCAAGAAGTTCCTTTATATAATTCCATAGTGGATGTTATAAATACCATTGTTACGGGATATTGGGTAAAAGATTACATAGAGATTGGGCCATACTATACCTTATACAGTTTTAATCCCATCGAAGGCAGCCGGTTTAAATTGGGAATGCGCACCAGCAATAAATTCAGCACCAAAGTTATGCTTACCGGTCATTTAGCTTATGGAACCAAGGACCAGAAACTTAAATACGGGTTAGGATTGGTATATATGTTTAATAAAAATCCTCGGCGTAGGGCCGGTTTCAATTATTCAATGGATTATGAACAACTAGGAACCACCGATTATGCTTTTTTATCCGATAATTTCTTATCCTCCATATTTAGCCGCGAAACGAACGATAAACTGACTCAATCAAAACAATTTTCCACTTTTTATGAGCATGAATGGTTTCAGGGATATTCCAATACTCTGAGCTTTTTAAACAAGCGCATATACTCTTCAGAAACGGTTCCTTTTATGTCGATTGACGAAAATAATGATACAACCTTTGCTGAAAGCTTGGTAACATCGGAAATAAAGCTCAATTCCCGGTTTGCTTTTAATGAAAAGTTTGTAATGGGCGAATTTGACCGCATGAGTTTAGGTACCAATTACCCAATCATAAATTTTAATATTACTACCGGAATACAAGGTGTTTTTGGTAGCGATTATAACTACCTAAAGCTCAACCTTAGCCTCGAACAACGTTTTCCGATTCACCCAATTGGCGATTTTAGGTATATTATTGATGCCGGTCGCATATTCGGCGATGCTCCGTATCCATTTCTTCAGATACATGAGGGCAACCAAACCTATGCCTTCGACGACTATGCGTATAATTTGATGAACTATTATGAATTTATTAGCAATCAATACGTAAGTTTAATGATTGAGCACCATTTTAACGGATTATTTCTGAACCATATTCCTTTAATGCGCAAATTGAAATGGCGCGAAATAATTGAAACCAAAATACTGGCTGGTGACCTTACAACCCGGAGCTCCGATGCCATTATGTTTCCACCTGAGGCCAATGATTTGAATATACCCTACATGGAAGCCGGTTTTGGTATTGAAAATATGTTTAAATTTTTCAGGGCCGATGCCATTTGGCGCCTTACCTATAAAGATAATCCAGATATTCTGCTTTTCGGAGTTTTTGTTAAAATGCAGATTATGTTTTAACTGCAGATATTTCAAAAAAAGCCCCTATATGGAGCTTTTTTAGTGTAAATCCATTAAGTTATTCTTTACCGAATATTAATCAGCGAATGGTTTTTTGAATCCAATACCGAAGTTCCAGTAAGGTAAATGTCAATCTCACGGGCAGCTTCGCGCCCCTCGCTAATAGCATGTACCACCAACGATTGGCCACGGCGCATGTCGCCGGCAGCAAATATGCCATCTTTTGAAGTATGGAATTTTCGGGTTTTAACATTTCCCTTTTCATCGAGTTCAACTCCAAGTTTTTCCAACATTCCTGCGTGTTGTGGATGTAAAAACCCAACAGCCAATAATGCCAATTCACAAGGTATTTCGCGCTCGGTGCCTTTCACCTCTTCAAAACCCCCTTTGTTCCACACAATATCAACCAATTTTACTGCTTTTAGATTTCCGATGGCATCTCCAATAAACTGTTTGGTTTGCACTGACCAGAATCGTTCGCACCCTTCTTGCTGCGATGAGCTGGTGCGCATTACCACCGGGTATTCAGGCCAAGGCATTTTCTCGTTTTTTCCCACCGGTGGTTTTGGCAACAGTTCAATTTGGGTAACACTTTTTGCCCCTTGACGAATGGAAGTTCCCACACAGTCAGAACCGGTATCGCCACCTCCAATTACCAATACATTTTTTCCGGCAGCCAAAACTGACATGCTTTCAGGAACAGTTTCGCCTGCAATTCTCTTGTTTTGCTGTGTCAGGAAATCCATGGCAAACTGAATGCCTTTTAGCCCACGTCCTTCAGCTTTCAAATCGCGGGGAATGGTGGAGCCACCGGTTAATAAGATAGCACTAAATTCGCCCAAAAGGTCTTTTATCGAAAAATCAACCCCCACATTGAAGTTGGGTTTAAATTCAATACCTTCTTCGGCCATTACGTCCAATCGGCGATCAATTATTTTTTTTCCAAGTTTAAAGTCGGGTATTCCGTAACGGAGCAGGCCACCAATGCGGTTGGCGCGTTCAAAAACAGTAACCCGATGACCTGCTGAATTCAATTGGCTGGCAGCAGCAAGTCCTGCCGGTCCGGAACCTACAATAGCAATTTTGAAATTGGTTCGGATTAACGGTATGTTGGGTTTCACCCAGCCTTCATTAAACGCCCGTTCTATGATGTTTTTCTCAATCAATTCAATAGCCGTAGGCTCTTTATTAATCGATAGCACGCATGACGTCTCGCAAGGAGCAGGGCAGATGCGGCCTGTAAACTCAGGAAAGTTGTTGGTTGAAATAAGTATTTTGTATGCCGCCTTCCAGTTTTCCTTATAAACCATATCGTTAAAATCGGGAATGTTATTTCCCAGCGGGCATCCGTTATGGCAAAAGGGAACCCCACAATCCATGCAGCGGGCGGCTTGCTTTTCAATATTTATTTTACTGGCAGGCAACACAAATTCCTTATAATCTTTTATCCGTTCTTCGACGGGTTTATTGGGTGGCAGTTGCCTCTTATATTCTAAAAATCCGGTTGTTTTTCCCATAGTTGTAACTATTTTATTCGGTTGTCTTCAATACTATACCAAAACGGCATCTTCAGCCTTTTTTTGAGCTTGTTTTTTCAGTGCCATCTGGTATTCTTTCGGGAATATTTTAATGAACTTGAGCATCGAATTATCCCAATTTTCAAGAATTTCTTGAGCGCGGGTACTTCCCGTATAATTGAAATGATTGGTAATGTATTCGCGCAATACTTCTTCATCATCGTATTCAATGGTATCGTAGTCAGTAAGTTCGTAATTCCGGTATTTTTCAAATGTACCGTCCACATCATACAAATAAACCACACCGCCCGACATTCCGGCTCCAAAATTGGACCCAATGGCTCCCAAAACAATAACAATTCCACCAGTCATGTATTCGCATCCATGACGGCCCAAACCTTCAATTACAGCTGTGGCACCGGAATTCCGAACACAAAAACGCTCACCAGCTATTCCCCGGATGTAAGCTTCTCCCGATGTAGCACCATACAAGGCAACGTTTCCAATTATCACGTTTTCTTCGGCCTTAAAGATTGACTTCCGGTCGGGATAAACCATTAATTTACTTCCTGATAATCCTTTACCAAAATAATCGTTGGCCTCGCCTTCCAGTTCTAAAGTGATTCCTTTAGCATTGAATGCTCCAAAGCTTTGCCCTGCTGAACCACGGAATTTTAAGCTGATGGTATCATCGGGCAACCCGATTCCTTTATATTTTTTTGATATCTCATTTGAAAGCATGGTTCCTATTGAGCGATCGGTGTTACAGACCGTGAATTCTCCTTTCACCTTTTTACCCTTCTCCAAAGCCGGTTTGGCTAATTCAATGAGTTTCCAGTCAAAAAAATTATCCACACCATGATCTTGCTCAATTTGCTTATACAAACCAACATTTTTTTCTGCGGGTTCTTTGTACAAAATTGGACTCAAGTCGAGGGTTTTAATCTTCCAATGTTCAATATCTTCGCGCATTTTAAGCATATCAGCCTGACCAACCATTTCATTGATAGTCCGGAATCCCAAACTGGCCATAATTTCCCGTAAATCGTGGGCCAAAAATGTAAAATAGTTAACCACGTGTTGTGGGTCGCCGGTAAATAGCTTGCGAAGTTCTTTATCCTGAGTGGCAACCCCCACCGGACAGGTATTGGAATGGCATTTTCGCATCATGATGCAACCTGATGCAACTAGGGCTGCTGTTGCTATTCCCCATTCTTCAGCTCCTAAAAAAGCAGCAATTGCCAAATCGCGTCCGGTGCGCATTTGCCCGTCAACTTGGAGCGTGATGCGGTCGCGCAATTTGTTTTTCACTAAGGTTTGATGGGCTT
>JAIFNJ010000240.1 GCA_020047835.1 Bacteroidota bacterium | reverse complement strand
ATTGAGCTTATATGGGGGCAGTGATTTGAATAGCGCTGTCCAACCTTTATTGCCTGAAGTGTTTTTTATGGATTTTAATTCTGAAGAATCATTGTCTTTAATTACGAATAAAACCGCTTGTGTGGTAATGGAAGTTATTCAGGCTGAGGCAGGAGTAATTGCGGCAAATGCTGGTTTTATAAATCAGGTACGAAAAAAATGTAACGAAACTGGTGCATTATTAATATTTGATGAGATTCAAACAGGGTTTGGACGCACTGGAAAACTTTTTGCTTTTGAACATTTTCAGGTTATCCCCGATATACTATGTCTGGCCAAAGGCATGGGTGGAGGAATGCCTATTGGGGCATTTATTGCTTCAAAAGAAATTATGGGAACCTTAACTCATAATCCTGCATTGGGACATATTACCACGTTTGGTGGGCATCCGGTATCTTGCGCTGCTGGGTTAGCTGCATTAAATATAGTTTTAGAAGAAGAACTTTCATTTAAATCCTCCCAAAAAGGGGAATATATCAGGCAATTACTAAAACATCAAGCCATTGAAACCATTCGCGGAAAAGGGCTTTTATTAGCCGTTGAATTGAAAGCCGGGTTCGATAGGGATGCTTTCTTTAAGCGATGCCTCGAAAAAGGCGTGATTTACGATTATTTTTTATTCAATCAAACTTCTTTTAGAATTGCACCGCCGCTTACCATTACTTTTGAAGAAATTGAAAAAACTATAAAGTTATTGTTAGAGGCCATGGATGATGTGATTTTTAGTACTGGTAAAATATAATTACTATGATTTCGTTTTCAGTGATATGATGCGTTTAAATTTCTATTGTTTCTTTCTTATTCTAAGCTTCTTTTTCTCCACAACGGTAAAAAGTGAAAATGATCCATCTGTTCAATTTGCCGATGCAGAAAAAAAAATATCAAATCTGGCAAGTCAAATTGCCGAAGTCCGATTTAACGACACCTTACTTTTTAGATTGAATTCCCAATTAGTTGATGAATTTAAAACGATTTTAAAGAAAGAAGGATCCTTTGAATACGGTTTTGATTCCTTAGTAAATGTCGGAAAAGTAGTTTCCAGTAATGGGTTACTGCGAGTATTTACCTGGAATTTAGTTAAGGCAGATGGAACAAGCCAACAGTTTGGTTTTATCCAGTATCTTTTAAAAGCAGAAAAAGTAGTGCAATTGCATCAATTAACCGACAAATCTGATAGTATTGACAATCCTGGAAGCAAGATTTTGTCGGTAGAGAATTGGTTTGGTGCTATATACTATCAAATAATTGAGATAGATGATCCGAGGGGAAAAGGATATACTTTGATTGGTTGGGATGGTAATGACTTATATACCAATAAAAAAGTAATTGATGTGCTTTATTTCGACGAGAAAGGAACACCAGAATTTGGAGCACCTATTTTTCAGGTTGAAAAGATTAAAACCAATCGTATTATTTTTGAATATTCACGCATGGTTTCCATGCTAGTTCGGTGGGATTCTGATTACAAAATGATAGTGATGGATCATTTAGCGCCAAACAAATCCATTTATGAAGGAAACTATAAATATTACGGACCCGATTTATCGTATGATGGACTTAAATACATCAACAATTCCTGGGAATATATTCCAGCTATTGATTATAAACAAATAAATAAAAACAAAATTTTTGGAAAAAAAAGGTAGCGCATAAAAGTAATAACTAAGTGGTTTTTTTTTGAACAATATTTCTTAACTTGCCTGTATAAAGCTATTAAACTATTTCATTGTGAGTAGAATCCATAACATTCGATTGATAATTGTTGAAGATGATCCGGTTCAAGCTCAGATACTACAGGATAAACTCGTGGAATTGAACGATAAATTCTCAATTACGACCTTTAAAAGTGGGGAAGAATTGATTGCCGACTATGAGAAAAATGGGTATCACTCAAAACACCATTACGTAATTCTTGATTATTTTCTGCAAACCAATGAAAATACAGAGGCTTTAAATGGGTTAGCCGTTATTAAAATTATGGGTCAGAAGTTTCCAAAAGTTAATATCATACTTTTTTCGGCTTACGATAATGATGAAAATAGTGATTTTAAACTTATTAAGGAAGAGCCCAATGTGATTGATTTTATTAAAAAATCGGAACATGCTTTTTCGAGCCTTCAAAACTCAATTCGTTTTCATTATAGCCAAACCATTCTGGTTCAAAAGAAAAAAAGATTTCAATGGGCATTTGTTCTTTTTATTTTGATGCTTATTCTTTCATCGCTTCATTTTCTATTTTCTTTTATTTCCTGAAAACATTAGGTTTCTCTTCTATCATCGATGAAAAATAATATGACATTTTTAGTTAATTGAAGTTTTAGGAAAACTGTCTTTTTGTCTATTGTTTGAATTTGATTAATGACACGCTGTCAATTTTTTTATGCGGCATATCCTTTGAATAGGGGAGTTTCTGTAAAATGTAAACTCTAAAATATATACGATATGCAAAAAGGAAAAATTGGTGTTACCAGCGAGAACATCTTCCCCATTATTAAGAAATTTTTATACTCAGACCACGAGATTTTTTTACGCGAAATTGTATCCAATGCTGTGGATGCTACCCACAAAATGTCGGCGGTTGCGGCATCCGGTGAATTCAAAGGTGAATTAGGCGATACCACCGTTCGGATTGCGGTAAATAAAGATGCCAAAACAATCACTATTTCCGATCATGGTGTGGGCATGACCAGTGAAGAGGTTGAAAAATACATCAATCAGATTGCCTTTTCCAGTGCTGGCGATTTCATGGAAAAATATAAAGACAACATTGATGCAATCATCGGGCACTTCGGATTAGGTTTTTACTCGTCGTTTATGGTTTCCGAAAAAGTTGAAATCATAACTAAATCATACAAAGAAGGTTCAAAAGCTGTGAAATGGAGCTGCGATGGCAGTCCGGAATTTACCATGGAAGAGACCGAAAAAGCTGATTTTGGAACTGATATCATCTTGTATATCGACAAAGACAATGAGGACTTTTTGGAGGATTCAAAAATAAACCAACTGCTTACCAAGTATTGCAAATTCTTACCCGTACCCATTGCCTTTGGTAAAGAACAGGAATGGAAAGAAAGCAAAATGGTAGATACCGGTAAGGACAAAATCATAAACAATACCAAACCAGCCTGGACCAAGAAGCCGGTTGATTTGAAAGAAGAGGATTATAATGATTTTTACCATGAGCTTTACCCCGGATTGGAAGATCCGTTGTTTCACATCCATTTGAATGTGGATTATCCGTTTAACTTGACCGGTATTTTGTATTTCCCTAAAATAAAAAACAACATCGAAATACAGAAAAACAAAATCCAGCTGTATTGCAACCAGGTTTATGTTACCGATAGTGTAGAAGGAATTGTGCCTGAATTTTTAACACTGATGCATGGCGTACTTGATTCGCCTGATATTCCGTTGAATGTATCGCGAAGCTATTTGCAAAGTGATTCGAATGTAAAGAAAATTTCGAGCCATATTACAAAAAAGGTAGCCGACCGTTTGGGAGAAATATTCACTGAAAAACGCAAGGAATTTGAAGAAAAATGGGACAGTCTCAAACTGTTCATCGAATACGGAATGTTGAGCGACGAAAAGTTTTATGACCGGGCTAAAGGGTTTCTCTTGCTTAAAAATACCGAAGGAAACTACTTCACCATTGAGGAATATGAAAAATTGATTAAGGAAAACCAGACCGATAAAAATAAATCGTTGGTTTATTTATATGCCACCAACAAACAAACCCAGTTTAGCTATATTGAGGCTGCAAAGGACAAAGGGTATGACGTGCTGCTAATGGATGGACAATTGGATGTTCACTTGGTAAATCTATTAGAGCAAAAATTTGAAAGCTCCCGGTTTGTAAGGGTTGATTCCGATGTGGTTAGCAAGTTAATTCCAAAAGAAGAGGAGTCAAACATTGATTTATCCACCGATGAGCGGAATGAATTGATTCATCTTTTCAAAGCCGTTACGCCGAAGGAAAATCATTTCTTGATAGAATTTGAAAACTTGGGTGAACAAGCCCGACCTATGATAATTACCCAAAGTGAGTTTATGCGCCGTATGAAGGATATGGGTGGAATGAGTGGCATGAACTTTTATGGCGATATGCCCGACAGTTACAACTTGGTTGTGAATACCTCGCATCCTTTGGTTAAAAAGGTACTGGCCCAAGAACAAAAATCGCTGGGTACTAAACTGAAAGCCATCCGCGACGAGAAACTTCCATTGGTTAATGAGAAATCAGCCCTTGAGAAAGAAAAATCGGGTAAAAAGGATGAGGAAATCCCACAGGCAACAAAAGACAAATTGGACGATTTGAACAAGCAAATTACTGAACTGTCGAACAAAGAAAACAACCAGTTAGAAGCTTTTGGAAAGGATCACAAACTTACCAAGCAATTAGTTGATTTAGCGTTGCTTGCCAACAACATGCTGAAAGGCGAGGATTTGAACCGCTTTGTTGCCCGGAGCATTGAATTGATTAAATAGACGAATAGATATTAGATTTTAGAAAATAGAAACTAGGTATTGGGCATTGTGTCTGGTATCTGGTTTCTTGTTTCTTGTTACTAGTTGTTTTTCTAAACTCTAATATCTAATTTCTAGATTCTGTTTCTGCTATACAAACAACTGTCTGATTTCCGATTTTAGGTATCCAATGGCTTTAATGGTAGGGTCATTGTTGTCATTTTCCATCATTTTTTCCAGAATCAATTTACTAAGCTGAATGGCTGGGGCATCGGGTTTAACCCTGATGGCATTCTGGTTGATGGTCTTTATGACGTTTTCTTTGGCGTTTTTGGTCAGTTCCCAGGCCCTATCGCTGATATAAAGCTGATGCGCCATGTTGTGTTCAAATTCCGATCGGATATTTTTCAGCAAGGCGTTTTGGAGATCCAGGTTGGTCATGTTGGGTTTTTGCGAACGGATGACCAAGGAATGAGGAGCAATGCGTTCCAAAAACAGTACCATCCTTTCGTAAGCCTGAATACGGATGGGAGTCATCAGTTTTTGGGTACCTAACATCAGTTCCACCTTACGGCGTTTGTCCTCGTTTTTTATCATCAGATACAGCACCAACCAGGCGGTTAGCAATACCACAAGGCTGGGAAGTAAGTATTTTATTAGTTCGGCAAACATGGTTTTACTTTTTTTGATTCATAGCCTGTTCCAATTGCAGGCTTTTGAGGCGAAGATAATGATTTAGTGCCTGATTTATCAACTCTTTTTCGGTAACTCCTTCAAAAGTTGCCAGTAGCTTGAATTTTTCCATAATAGCATCCTCCACCAAAGAAACTTCTTTAATTAAGGGTTCATTCAAAGTAGCCTCGGTATGTTGAATAAAGTCGGTATTTGAAAGCAAAGCCTGTTGGAATTGCTTAAGGTCTTTTTTAGTTTTTTTTGCCATAGTTTTTTACGAATTCTTTTGCAAAGTTCATGTAATCAAATGCTCCGCGGCTTTTTGCAGCGTATTCAAAAATCGATTGCCCAAAAGCAGGTGCTTCCATCAGGGCAATGTCTTGACGGATATAACTATTAAATAGCTTGTTTTTAAGCATTGAATTTTCGGCAATGCTGGTAATTACCGCTTGTCCGAATTTGGTTCGGTTCTGGTATTTTACAAACAGGATTCCGGCCAATTCCAGTTCTGCATTCATGCGGGTTTTAACCTTTTGGGCTGTCTGCAAAATGCGGTCGAGGCCAATAAAGGCAAAGTTTTCGGCCTGCATGGGCACAATGTAAAAGTTGGCCGCTGCCAGTGAATTTATAGATAGTGTTCCCATGCTGGGTGGACAGTCCATCAAAATGTAATCGTACGTATTGGTATTGCTCAATACCTCGCGCAGCAATAGTTCCCTTCCCGGCTCATTGTTAATCAGGTATTCAAAATCCAACAGGTTGTTGGTTGAAGGAATAAGGCTCATCCCTTCGGCTTCCACAATACTCTCTTGCAACGAACATTTATTAAGCAACAGTTCTCCAATATGGTGTTTGGCATCGGTTATATGGAGTGCGTGAGTAAGGTTCCCCTGACTGTCCAAGTCGATGAGCAATACTTTATATTTCAGTTTCTTAAGTGCAGCTCCCAAATTGAGCACAGTGGTTGTTTTGCCGGTTCCCCCTTTATTGTTGATAACCGAAATAATTTTTGCCATAAAATTATAATAAATGTTAAGGGCTAATTTAATAAATATTTGGCTTAAACAGCGAAGTAGGAAAAAAATGCCTCTTTTTATTCGAAAAGAGGCATTTTTATTTTTATTTTATTCTATTTCCGCTCATAAACTCTCACATAATCGATGATGAATTTCTGTGTGGTTATCTTTTCATCAATGCCTTTGGCTCCTCCCCAGCCACCACCCATGGCCAGATTTAGAATGATGTTTTGAGGTATATCGAAAGGCCATGCATTTTCTACATCGGTTTTGGTATAAGTAAAATATTGCACACCGTTAAAAAAGATATGGATATAGGTTGGTGTCCATTCCATTGTGTATGTGTGAAATGAATTTGTCATATCGGGTAAAGGCACAGCTGATGAAACCTGATTTCCAATTTTAAAATAATAAGCCCTGCTGTGAACCGATGCATGGGCAATACCTTGATCTTTTAATGTGTCTCTTTCAAATGCCACACTTTCCAAGATGTCAATTTCACCACAATAAGGCCATGATTTTTCATCAACATAAGTATCGCCGAGTGTCCAACCGGCAGCCCAGTTGCCTCTGTCGATGGGAACTTTTGCTTTAAACTCAATTTTACCGTACTTAAAACTAACCTTACCCCTGGTGGTTAATCTTGCTGAAGTCCATTTCTCGTTGGTTTTATTTTTAAGTGCTTCAATTATTAAATTACCATCTTCAATACGTGCATTTTCGGGTTTATTAACGGTATAATATTGCGATTCAAAATTACCCCATCCCCAGTCCCCAATATCAAAAGTCCATTTGGTAGTATCCACTTCGGTACCATCAAATTCATCGGCCCAAACCAAATTCCATTCCGAACCTTCCATATTCTGTGTTAAAAGTTTTGGAGTGATGTCGTGTTCTTTTATCAATGTAAATTTAATCCAGTCAATTTTAACGGCCCCGTTGAAATGTACTTTCATTTTGTGAATGCCTTTGTTTAAAGGACTGCCGTCAACACTAACAATAGAAAATGCATCTGAGGGAATCACTTCCATATTGCCAGTAATATTATAGGTTCTGTCATCGGTGTTGTTGCAGTAATCTTCAATCCAGAGACTTACATTTGATGTTCCAATTGCAGATGCTTTTATTTGCGATACATAACGGCCAGCAATAGGAATATCAACATCAATGGCTATGGAGCCATTTGTTGATGCATCTAGGTACTTTTCGCCCGATTCTAGAGTCACTGTAGTCAAATAATTACTGGTGTCGGTTGTCTTTTCCACTTCGGTTAAAACTTCGATGGTTTTACCGTTTTTTGCTGTATCTGCTGATTTTTGATTACCTCCAGATATACA
>JAIFNJ010000046.1 GCA_020047835.1 Bacteroidota bacterium | reverse complement strand
TCTCATAATTAATGTATTTCTGAGGTGTGTAAATTTATTGTTTTAAATCTAATTTTTCAAATCTAAAATGAATAAGCTATAATGTTTTTAATTATTCTAAAAAGGACAAGTTATAATTAATTGCGCTATATAGAGTAGCGCATAATCAAATCGGTTGCTTGTTGATGTTATTATTAAATCATTCTCAGAATAAATCATTTCCAAACGGTATTCTTAATTGCTTCTTCAACTTTTGTATTTAAAAACATTCCTAATCCAATATCAGGTCATAACATTTGAATAGAATTATTATAAATAAGAAAAATTATTACCCATCTTTGCAAAAAAATGAACGTATGCGAACTAGTGGAAAACTAATGGATCCTATTGGTAGGTTAATGGGATTAAGATATAAATCACATCCATGGCACGGTATTGATATTGGAAATGAGGCGCCTGAAAAAGTAACCGCCTTTATTGAAATGGTTCCAACCGATACCGTGAAATATGAAGTTCATAAAAAGAGTGGTTACCTAATGATTGATAGGCCTCAAAAATACTCTAACGTAATTCCTGCATTATATGGTTTTTTACCTCAAACCTATTGTGGTAAAATGGTCGGTGATTATTGCATGCTAAAGACCGGACGTGATAATATATGTGGTGATGGAGACCCCTTAGATATTTGCATCCTGACTGAAAAAGTAATTACTCATGGTGATATTCTGGTTCATGCCATTCCTATTGGCGGTTTCCGGATGATTGACGGAAACGAAGCCGACGATAAAATTATTGCCGTATTGAAAGACGATGCCACATACGGTCAGCTTACCGATATAACTATGATTCCAGAAATTGTAATAGATAGGCTACGGCACTATTTCTTAACCTATAAGGATATACCAGGTGCTGAAGCTAAATCGGAAATACCTCATGTTTATGGACGTGAAGAGGCATTAGAAGTTATTAAATCAGCAATGGGAGATTATATGGACTGGCTAGACAACATTCAAATAGCTCTTTCAAAAGTTTAAAGTAATGAATGCGTTTAAAGATACCAAGCTTTTATTTATATGGTGGGCTGTTGCAAGTGTAACAGCCTTTTACTTTTATAACATTGATGAAAAAAGTTCAACTGAAACAAATTTAAAAATACCAGATAGTCTGGTTGAACATTTTACTTTTAACAATGCGCAAAAGGAAAAGCTCTCTCAATATTTCGATAAGTTATACCTTCAAAAAGGTTTCAATGGGGTCGTATTGATAGGGCAAAAAGATTCCGTTTTTTATGAAGCATCCTATGGCTGGGCCAATTATCTTAAAAAAGATACGTTAACTATGAATTCCTCCTTTCAGTTGGCATCCGTTTCAAAGCAGTTTACGGCGGTTGCTATTCTTCAATTGTATGAAAAAGGAAAGTTAAATTTGACTGATTCAGTAGAGAAGTATTATCCCAATTTTCCCCATAAGGGAATTAGCATACATCAATTACTGACACACCGTTCCGGGTTACCCAATTACTATTATTTTCTTCAAGATATTTCTTCACGCACCGATACACTAATTTCGTGTCAATATGTAATTCAGGAAATTATCTCCAATAACATTCCATTATACAATCGGCCTAACAGAAGATATCAATACAGCAACACAGGATATGCCATCCTTGCCGCCATTGTTGAAAGGGTTTCAGGGTTACCTTTCGAGGTTTATATTGAACAGGAGCTTTTTAAGCCTTTAGGGATGAATGAATCATTTGTTTATCGAGGTATTGAATCACACAAAAAAAAGGGCTCTACAACGGGCTATATTGGTCGATGGAGAGAAGCAACTGATAACCATTTAGATGGAGTATTGGGCGATAAAGGAATTTACTGCAGCGCTATTGACCTTTTTAAGTGGGATCAGGGTTTATACAAAAATATCCTATTAAATAACGATTCCTTGCAATTAGCATTCCAACCAATGGGGAAACCGGCACATTTCAACTCCAATTATGGGTATGGTTGGCGCATGATATATTGGCCCACTGATTCGTTAAAAGTTTTATACCATGCCGGCTGGTGGCATGGCTACCGAACGCTTTTAATGCACATTCCAAAAGATACCGTTACCATTGTTGTTTTAAAAAATAGAAGCGCCTCACCCAATGTAAACTCTAAAACCCTGCTTAATATATTGTATCCCGATGAGCTTTCAGCAATTGATACGTTGGAAACAGAAATAAATGAGCAATAGTGGCTAAAAGAAAATGTATTAAAATGATAGGTTACTTTCAAGTAAGCTAATTAATGTTTGAATAAAATTTTTCAAATAATTGTAACGTTTTAACTAACCGCTCGTTATTAAAATGCATTTTAGCACTAATTATTTATTGTAATTAATTTAAAAGTTATATAATGGAAAATAGTTTTAACCGTCTGAACGACGGACAAGGCTTTGGAGTAGCCAGTTTAGTTATTGGTTTAGTTTCCTTTTTGTTATCATTTATTCCATGTATAGGAATAGTCTCCATTTTTATTGGTACAGCAGCCATTGTATTTGGTTCGGTTTCCATCGTAAAGGCTCATTCTAATAATGGTTCCAAAGGATTAGGAATTGCCGGAGTATCGTTAGGTTCTGTTGCTTTAATTGTATCGCTTTTATGGGTAATGTTTTTATTCAAATTGGGCAGTAAGGCCAATATTGAAGAAAAAATTGAAAGTTTTTTTCAGTGGACCGAAAACCACGACCAATTTGATGAACCAATGGAACATATGAAATCGCTCGACGAACTCGAAAATGCTTTGGATGAATTAGAAGGAGTAAGTAAGAGATTAGATAGTGTTATTAATGATTCATCAATTGAAGTTAATATAGCCATAAAAAGAGGGCAGAAAATAGTTGAGAAAGAGATAAAAAATGCAAAAAAGGAAAAAGATAAGTTGGATAAGATTGAAAAGTAAGGTATTGATTGATTCAATTCATGAATCTCCTTATTTGCAAGTAAATACCATAGTTGCCGGGATAATTATTTTACTCATAATTTATTCCGGCATTTTTTCAACTTCGGGAATTCCACATCCAATAAAATCGTTTTATTCCACTCCGGTTGCCAGTACTGGCATTTCCCGCGCCTTCTCCGAAATTGTTCGAGGTAACCTTACAAAAGCAATTGAACTCAATCCCTATTCCATAAAAATATTTTCATTCTTCTTCTTTCAATTTCCACTGCGGATTCTTTTCTCTATTTTATTGCTAAACAAAAGGTTTTCAGCAATGCAAATACTTTTTATTGATGTTTTGGTTTCAGTTTTATTATTTTTGTGGGCGTTCTATTCATTTATCGCATTTCAATTAAACGGATAGCGGCAATTGACTTTGCCGATTTTCACACACAAAGAAATTTAGAACACATTAAAAAGCATAAGAATGATACATATTTTACTAAAAAACTGGTTTTGGGTTATCTTGCTTCATGGCATTCTTTTCATTAGTTGTAATACAGGAACAAAACAAGTAATTGAAGAAAAGTTTGATGATGGAAAAACTAAAACGGTTAAATATTATAAAAATCAAAACAACTCTCAAATTCTAATTAAAGAAATACAGTATTACCCTAACGGTAAAAAGAAATTAGAAGGAGAGTTTGAAGATAATAAAAAGGATGGCAAATGGATTTTCTATTATGAGAATGGAGAAATATGGAGTCAAGGCTACTTTAATAAAGGACTTCGAACCGATAAAACATTGGTTTATCACGAAAATGGACATCTTTTTTATGAGGGAGAGTATTCTGAAGGACAAAAACAGGGTGTTTGGAACTTTTATAACCAAGAGGGTAAATTAGTAAATACCGTTGAATTTGATGCGGGAAAATTAATAAACCAACCCATCGAAAAAAAGCCATCAAAAGATAGCACATTCAATGAATAATTAGATTTGATACGATATTAGATTATGGAAAATACACAAGTTCAGGTTTCATCTGAAATAGGAGAATTAGAAGCCGTAATTTTGCATACACCCGGTCAAGAAGTGGAGAATATGACACCAAAAAACGCTGAACGGGCTTTATACAGCGATATTCTAAATCTTTCGGTTGCCCAAAAAGAATACTGTCAATTTAAGGGTGTCATTAATAAGCAAGCTAAAGTATTTGAATTGCGCGATTTGCTCTCAGATATTTTAGCCGTTGATGTAATCAAAAACCAGCTAATTGATGAAATATTCCACTTTGAATTGGTGACTGAGAACCGTGATTATTTGCTATCGCTTAGCAATGCGGAACTTACCAGACAATTAATTGAAGGAGTGGTAATGAAGAAGGATAATCTAACCCGATTTTTTGATATCGATAGATTCTCTTTGCGACCGCTGCATAATTTATTCTTTATGCGCGATGCTTCCATGGCTATCAACCAGAAGGTGCTCATTGGAAAAATGGCCAGTCCGGTGCGCGAACGCGAAACACGAATTATGGAAGCTATCTTTAATCATCATCCAGCGTTTATTACCAAAACAATAAATCCAGCACGTTTCGATAATTACAATGCAAAAATTACTATCGAAGGTGGAGATGTTTTGGTAGCCCGGCATGATATTCTAGTAATTGGAACTGGTGTAAGAACTTCGTCGCAGGGAATTGATTTCATCCTGGAACAATTTCAAACCCGGGGTAATATAAAACACATTATTGTTCAAGAATTGCCTGATTCCCCGGAATCATTCATCCATCTTGATATGGTTTTCACCTTTCTCGATACAAACAAATGTATGGTGTTTGAACCAGTCATTCTCCAACCCAATAAATACCGCACAGTACATATTAATTTGGAAGGAGAAAAAGTTAAAATTAGCACCGCCTCCAATCTATTAGTAGTTCTTAAAAAGTTAGGTATTGACTTGGAACCAGTATTTTGCGGAGGGCAAGGAGATCCTTGGACACAAGAACGGGAACAGTGGCACAGTGGAGCTAACTTTTTTGCCCTCGGCCCCGGTAAAGTTATAGGCTATGAACGAAATGTTTATACCATGGAGGAAATGAATAAGCATGGATTTGAAATTATCAGGGCCCGCGATGTTTTGAAAAAAACAATACTATTGAGTGATTACAAAAAATATGTTGTTACCATTGATGGGTCTGAGTTGGCCCGTGGTGGCGGTGGAGCAAGATGTATGTCGATGCCTGTTCGCAGAAAACCCGTTGATTGGTAATATAAAAACCAGATAATGCGAAAACTAAAAAACGAGGAGCTTGGACGCCAAAGTGTTGAGGAATTTAAACAATCTGAGAAAACACCCATCATTGTTGTATTAGATAATGTGCGGAGCCTTAACAATATTGGTTCCGTATTCCGCACAGCAGATGCATTCTGCCTTGAGTCAATTTATTTGTGCGGAATAACGGCTACTCCGCCTAATAAAGACATTCACAAAACAGCTTTGGGCGCTACAGAAACAGTTCATTGGCAATACTTTTCTGAAACGCTAGATGCCATAACTCATCTCAAAAAAATGGATTATATAGTTCTGGCAATAGAACAAGCCGAAAAAAGTATCAGCTTGGAATATATTCAAGTAAATGCAAAAAATAAATATGCCCTAATTTTTGGTCACGAAGTTCATGGCGTGGCCCAAGATGTGGTGGATGCCAGTTCTTCTTGTATAGAAATTCCTCAATTTGGAACCAAACATTCTTTTAATATTTCAGTAAGTGTTGGTATTGTTCTGTGGGAATTC
Source organism: Bacteroidota bacterium (assembly GCA_020047835.1). GTDB lineage: Bacteria > Bacteroidota > Bacteroidia > Bacteroidales > SZUA-534 > GWE2-40-63. The sequence goes on along the minus strand of JAIFNJ010000046.1, from coordinate 1,841 downwards.
TTTCGAAGATTAAAACTCTAAGACTTTACTACAGTTGCAATCCTTCATAAAATAAGGAACTTTGATTTTATAAAGACAAAAAAAAGGGGAACCCGAAATGGATTCCCCTTTTATATTTTATTTGAATTGCTTATTCTACAATTCCTTTATAGGTAGCGTCGTTAACATATTGAGCAAACTCAATATCTTTCTTAGCATATTCCTTAAAAGCTCCATCTTTTTCAATAGCAGTTCTCAGGTTATTAAAAAGCATATCTGAATCTTGCTTGCGAGCTCCTAAAATTGCTTTTAGATAGTAAACTTTTGCAGCGTCTTGATTTTCAACTTTTGATAAAATACCAAGAGCAGCATCATACGTATCGGTATTTTTAGTAATTGAATAGTTCAACATTTTAACTAAAGCAAAGTTGAATGTATTGTATTTACTGCTTACAAAAAAGTTAAGTGCTTTTTCATACTGCCCTTTTTTAGCTGGCAACAACGCTTGGTTATAGCTAACTTGGTTACCGGCACCTGCAGCCGCATTGTAAAATTCTTGGGCAGCAACTAGGTCACCTTCTAAGTAAGCAACTACGCCTAAGTTGTTTAAGACTGCAGTATTGCTTGCATCCAGTCTCTTAGCTTCTAATAACGAAGCTTTTGCTTCAGCTACTTTACCTTGCTTTAAATAAATATAACCTACATTGTTATGTCCTCTCCAGTCGTCGGCAAATTTGCTGGCCACTTTTTGATAAATCGCCAATTTAGTATTCATGTCGGTTGCCAAAGAAGCTGCATACATCAACTCTTCAACTTTTAACGTATCAGGATTTGTAACCGATAAGGTTTTCAATTCTTCATCAGAAAAACCAACAATTGCAATATTCACGGTCAATTTTGAACGACGCAATTGAGGAAGAATTTTTTCAGCAATTACTTCATAAGCAGCAGCTATATTTTTAATTTCTTTTTCACGTACCACAGGATCAGAATACATCGAAAGAACGCGTAAAATGAGCTCTTTATCTTGTATATCCGACTCTTGCATTAATTTTTTGAAACCATCCCAGTCTTCAGGAGTAGCTTTTGATAAAAGGAACCCTTCGTTTTCCATGCCAGCTACTTTTGATTTTTTCAATTCACGAACAAAATATTGCTCAGAATTTTTCATGCGGTTTGCTGAAAGTTTGGTATTTAGTTCTTCAGTTCCATCGGGCGATGCATAAGCTGAAATTTCAACCCCTTTGAATTCAACATTTCCTTTTGCCACTGAAGTGGAAACAAAATCTTGCAATGCTTTAATCTCTTCTTTCTTCAATTCTTTTCCAACAATGGTAGCTTGGTTAATAACAAAATTGATGGTTGCATCTTTTGATTGGGTTGAAACACGAACAAATTTGTCATCTGCAGCTATTGGCATTGGATCTTTTTCAAGTAAAAGAGCACTGGCCATAGTACCATCAGCTAATTTTGCTTCAGGAAGTTCACCTACTGTTTTACCCATAGTTGCTTTAACGCGGGCTACTAAAGTTCCTTGGCGCATTCCTTCTTCAAAAGCAATTTTTGAGGAAACAGTATATGTTCCACCACTTACAAAAGTTACTACTTGGTTGTTAGCTTGAATTGCCTCACCTTGTAAGGTCAAACTTTTAAAAGATTTTTCACCACCTTCATATTTCAGAACGGGAATAATTTCAAGAACAGCTTTCTTTTGGAAATACTTGCTTGGAAAAGATACTTTTACAGTTACTTCGACGCTGTCGCCATGCATTTCAAGTACTTTTGGAGTAACCTCGTACTTTACCATTGGTGCCATTTTCACCATTTTATTTAACCCTCCACAACTTGTAAGTATGAGAGTT
>JAIFNJ010000180.1 GCA_020047835.1 Bacteroidota bacterium | reverse complement strand
AAAACTGCTTAAACCCGGTGACCAAAAGCAGCGTTTTTTCCAGTCCAATAATCACCCAATTGTCCTTAACTTGTTTTTTTCCTTTTACTTCAACGGTTACTGAATCAGCATTCTCAGCCAAAGTAACTTCAATTCGGTTCTCGTTAATAATATCAAAATCGGCTTTAAGTTCTTTGCCAGCAGCTGATTTAACCGTTAGTTTTATTTCTTCTTCGGTTCCCAGCGCGTGGTTTATTCTGCGGGCAGTTCCGGCTTTAAATTTCACCTCGCTTTGAACAAAGGCAACTTCTTCAAATTTGGGTTTGGTCCGCTGTGCTTTTGTTTGCTTATACTTTTTATTTGTTTTCTCAATAAAGCTCAGTTTATTGTATAAATTATCCATGTTTAACTGAGCATTGAAAGTTATTTGCTGGTTGTTTTTTATAGTATTTCCCATATTCAAATCCAACGAGGTATCCTTTCGCATGGTTGGAGCTAACAACCAATCGTAAGTGGCAGCATACCGGGCATTCGACGAAACAAAATCGAGCAATGGTATTTTATTAATTGGAATGGTGTATGAAGCATCAAACGCCTGATTGTAGGCATTTGGGGTACCAAAATTTTGAATGGAATTCCAAACGGTCTCCTTATATAGCTGGTAACTATCTTTATTTTCCTTATTTACTTCACCTTCAGGTTCAATAATAATGGCATTGGTATTGGTAGCAAAAGTAAATTTCAAACCCTTAGAGAAGTTATACTTCATGTCAAATTTTCGCTTCCAATAGAAATTCTTATCGTAGGTGGGAGTAAATATCTGCTCCGGATTATTCAAATTCCGCAATAACGTTTCGCTGTAGCGCCGGTCCATACTGGTTTGGAACGATAACTGCTGTGGAGCCAGATAAAAATTAAAATCACCAATCAATCGCAAGGCTTTCTTTTTTAAAAGCTTACTTTTTTTAAAGGGTTCATAATTTTTTGGTTGGTTGTTAAATACATAATTTAACGAGGCATTGTAGGTCTTTATAGTGTTATGGTCAATGCCCACATCCCGATGCGCCAATTCGTTGTATGCATAGGATGCGCTTAAATTGGAAGGAGAATAAAAACGGGGTTTCCCTTTGCTCGATTGACCAATTCCCACGTTAGTAAAATTGAGACTTTTTCGTTCGGTAATATCCTGTACTTGCTTAACCAATGATTCTTTTTCGGCCTCACTTAAGCTTGGATCATTTAACGTGGTTTCCATTTTAACATCCTGATCCAGCGGGTTGTATTCTGGATTTATTGCAATGCGTGAATAACCCATAAATAGGGGTACTCTTAAGTTGGTTTCTTTCGGGAAAAATTTTCCTAAATCCAAATTGGTGGCTACATCAATCTGGTTGGTTTCTTCTTTTGCCCGTTCCTGTCCGCTTTGCTCAATGCTTCCAAAACCCGGTTGGGTAGTGCTTCCGGCAACCGAAAGGGTACCAAAATCGGCTAAACGTGCGGTAATTCTGCCGGTAGCAGCCCAACCCCCTTTTTCGTCAAAATCGGTTAACCGCAGCTCATTTACCCATATCTCTGTCGATTTGGGCTGTCCATCGTCGGTAAATTGGTTGTATCTCGCTTTTGGATTCCGAACCCCAATCATAAAAGTTTTTACCTGAGCAATGTTCGGGTTTCCTTTTACAATGATGCGCTGGCTTCCATTGTAATACGTATATTCATCAATATAGGAAAGCTCTGAATTGGCCTTGCGCATCTCATCATTTCTAGCAAGTTTGGCAGCTACCAGTGTTTCAAAATCGATATTCAGATTGTTTTCTTCCGGCCAAACTATTTCAGCATCCCCTTCGGTATATTTGCTGGTTACCCAAGGTGGTGTTACTTTTAGAGGAACTTCGTATTCATAATAATTATCGGTAAAGTCGGAACCCAGACGCACAAAACACGAAACATCATAATCGTCGATGGGATCATCTTCAAACATGGATTCAGCATGAATGTACATTTGCAGGCGCTTGTAATCGCGCATATCCATGTTCAGTGTTTTGTAAACCGCTTTGGCATATCCGTCTTCCAGACCAGAAACTTTTAATGCCATCGACTGCTCGTTTAATTTGTTTAATTGCGGATTCGATGGATCTTGTTGCCGATCTACTCCCGGAGGCAACACATAATTTACGGGCTTACGACTTCCATTCTCTTCAATATTAACCGATGAAATGCTAAATGGAATATCGTTGGGGTCGTTGCTTTGGCCGCCACCAATAGCTTCACCACCTTCGGCCAGGGTGTAATCGTATTTTCGCCATTCACTGCGCACCAGTTCCAGTTTGGCAAAGCGTAGTACAATGCTGCTTTCCCATCCTTTCATAAACATACGCATAAACCGGATGGATTTAAAATCCTGAATGGCTCCAATCCGTTGGTTGGGATTGCTGATAGGCACTTTAAACTGGTACCAGTTAACCTGCTTTGTATCCCCATTTTTTAAAGTAACCGTGGCTGTTTGAATATCAGTAATATGAGAATAGCCCGATTTCATATTTTCTTTATTCAAATCAATTTCATACTGAAAATAGGCTTCATTTTCACTCAAGGTAAAGTCCCCATTGATGTCTTCCACATCGGGGCTCGATTGCCCAACGGTATTGTAATCTTCGTTGGTATTTTCGCTTACCGGAGTGTTCCCTTCCGAGTTGCTGTAAGCTTTGTACCGCTCAAGAATTCCCAACTCTTGATCATCATAATCACTTCCCCTAAAATAGTGGTAATCATCCGCCGAAGGATCCTTGAGTATTGATGCTAAGGCGTCAGGATTAGTAACTTTTAGTTCCATGGTTGAAAGGAAATTTGAAAACTGATTCTGTTCCGCCGATTTTCCATTTCCATCGAGTAAGGTACCGCTCAAACCGTCGAAACCAACGTCTTGTAAGGGACGTAATGCCGGATCGTTTACAAAATCAGTTGTAAGAGCCTGAACAGCCGGTACCCTACCCCATTGAGTAGTGTAATATTCTTTTTCCAACGGAGGATTGTTTGTTGGGAGGCCGTTTTCATAACTTTTCCTTCCATCCTTCAAAACGTCTTCCGAAACGTTACCTAAATTAAAATAAAGTTTACCACCTGTATTCAAGGAATCTTCCTCCACAAACGGATCCATCATCCAAAACATGATGTATTCTACGTTTTGTGATTCAAAATCTTTGGTAGTTAATTCCCTCATAATACCTCCCCATCGATTCTCCGGCAACTCTAATTTTCCTTCGGAGCTAATATGGGTAGTATCAAAATTGTAGGGTCCTCTTTCATCGGGATAAAAGGCCAAATCGAGGGTTGATATTTCATTGGGTATTCCATTTACCGCATCTTTATTGGGAAATATTTCCTGCTCATCGGGCCGATATACTTGCAAGTGCGATTGCTGCTCTTCGCTTACCGGTGAACCCGAGCGGAAGAACAGCGGATCAATCTGATACCAAGCCAGTTTAGCTCGGTTGTAACCCGAGGTAAGGTTGTTGTAATCGGATGCTTCGGGGAACAAAAGAGGTTGACCCTGAGGAATACTTGACAACGACCATCCTACCTTGTTTTTTAAATCGATGCTGGATTCACTGCCCTCAAAATCATCAATAAAGGCATTTCCTTCCTTTCCAATGGCTTTATTATGGCCGGGGATTAATTGAGCAAACTCCCCCTCCGTAGTAACGGTTGACATTTCTTTGGTTTCCAAAAATGGAAGTAAATCAATGGCCCGGGTTAAAAACGGAACATCGGTGCGGTACGAGCCATTTAAACCCCAGATGGTATTACTAATAGGCTCTTCGCCCATATTTACTTTTTCGGTGAGTGGCCTTTCAGTAAGGTTCATGATGGTACCACCCAGATTAAAGTCGTTACTGAAACGATATTCAAAATGCGAACCCATCAGGGTTTTGCTTTGAATACTAAACATGGAGTTACTCTCCAACGAAATTTTAATGGGTGTTCCTGATGCTAAGTAACTGTCGTTCAATATCTTTACCCGACCTAAATTGTAATCAACGGTATAATCAATATTGGGCTGCAACACAATGCCACCTGCCATAACTTTAACCGATCCTTCGGGAATATTAAATGAATTAAGAAATATCTCTGATCCGCCCGATGATTTGTAGTTACCGGTTAAGTAAAATTTGTTTTTTGATGTTATCTGTTCCGCTTTATATTGGGTTGAATCGTAGAGTTCAAGAAAGGTCAGTTTGTTAGCAAGTGCTTTGTCAGGAATTAACTGATTCATGTACCGGCCAAAAGGTTCCAATACTGGAAAAATAATCCTACCGGAAGCCGCTATAATGGTCAATCCTTCTGAAATATCGAATACGCCATCACCGCTGGCAACATAATTACCTGCCGAATTGTAATTGTCGAGTCCCAAATGCCTCAAAAACTTTTCGTTGCGCATGGAGTCGGATAATACTTTTGATTTATCGGGAATGTTTAATATGCGGGTTCCTGTGTTGTCATCGTAGTATTCTACCTCAAACTTAAAATCCTCCTTGGCTACTTGGTAGGCTCCAATGGCATAAATATTTTTAAGCATTAACTTCCAGTTCGGCAGTATGGGATTAAAATTTGTTCCTTTCAGCAATTTTAGAAAAAGCACGTCTGGATGCTGAATTCCGTCTTGAGAAAACTCCCCTACTTTATAGGTTTCACCATTCAAAGTGTACTCGTAGGCAACAGCCAAAACTTCATCGCTGTTCAACGAGGAATTAAGTGATATGTAGCCCAGTTTTTCATCTACCGTGTATTCATTAGTTGCTAATTTTCGGGCAAATTCGACTTTTTCATATTGCTTGCCACCTTGATATCCCCAATCGAAAAGTATTCGTGATAAATCGTTGATATTGCGAAGTTGGCTGTTGGAAGTTGCAGTTAGTTTTTCGTATAGTGAATTGCTATTATTATCGGGTGTTTGCTTTATTCCATATTCCAGATTGTTATCAAGAATTACCAGTTCATTTTCGTTGTCATAATAAGTAACTTCTTTCCGCTCTTCGCCCAAATCGACAAATGCCGCTATATTTCGCGCGGTGGAGGTTTCTTTTTTTGTGTTGGTTACCCAAACCTCAATTTTGTTAATTACGATTCCCGAGTTTATTAATGGGGCGTTTTCCATTGCTTTATCGTAATTGGTTCTAAAGTTGTGAGCCAAAAAGAAATGCCGGTTTTTATCGTAATTAACTGCAGAAATATCGTAGGTGCTTTTTTGCGCTCCCCCTTCCACGGTAATGGTTTTGGTTTCCCCTTGCTGTTGCGAAAAAATACTGGTCACATAAAGGTTCCCGAACTTCAATTCGGTAAGCAACCCAAACAAGCTTTGGCTTCCGGTAATTAATGAAGTGGTCATAGGCATTGAAACATCACCGGCTTCCACTTTTTGGAGTATATCGTCTTCCTTTCCCTGATAGCGCAAATTCATGGTATTGTCAAAGTCGAATTGCGATTCTGTATCATAGGAAACCTTCATTTCCAGGTTTTCGCCAATCTTACCCACAACGCTCATCTGAATTTCTTCTTTAAAATCGAACGTAGTGTTTTTACGCAGCTCAACGGGTTGATTCGGATTTTCGTTGTTGGTCATTTTAATACCAAACTTTAACGAGGCCGAACCATTGGGTTTAATATCGATGGTATTACTACCAAAAATGGTTTCGAAGGCTTCGCTGCCCACATTTATTTTTGGAATTATTGAGGACTGATGTTCAAACGTTTCACTTTTATACCGCTCTTTCCAATATCCTTTTAGTTTCTTTTGTACATCATAATCCAGATATTCCTCAAAGCTCATGGTATATGGCGTAGCTATATCCACGGTACCCACTTTCTTGTGCAAAATGTATTGATTGGTTGTTTCGTCGTACTCCACCTCGGTAACTATATTTTCCGGGGTTTTCATATCAATATTCGAGGAGTTTTTGCTGGGTTGAAAAGGCAATGTTGATTGAGGCTGTATTGTATAGGGAATGGTAATGGAGTCATCGATACTTTGACTCAAACCCATAAGAGGAATTCCAATGCAGAATAAGGAGAATACTATAAATAAAAAAAGATGTTTCAAAACCAGGATATCGTTAATTTATATCGATTTTAATGCATGCTTTACCAACTCTTCAACGCCAATAGACGGTTTATCTTTAATCAGTTTATCAAGTACCTTTTCAACGGTGTTTTTAGCAAAGCCTAACATCACTAAAGCAGATAACGCTTCGTCGCGGTTTGTATTGCTTTGTGAGAATAAAAATTCTCCTGAAACGTCTGATTTTCCTACTTTATCTCTTAAATCAATAATAATTCGTTGAGCTGTTTTGGCTCCAATACCTTTAATCTGGTTCAGTAATGCCACATTTCCACTTAAAATAGCATCCCTTATTTCTTCAGGACTCATTGACGATAAAATCATACGGGCGGTATTCGCTCCTATGCCTGAAACGGAAATCAGCTGCCTGAAAATGCCCCGTTCACTTTTATTAAAAAAGCCATACAAAATCTCTGCATCTTCGCGCACCACCTGATGAAGAAAAACTATGGCCTGTTCTTTACCTGCCAAAGCAGAGTATGTGTTCAACGAAATTTGGATGCTATACCCAATTCCCTGATTATCGATTACTACCGAGGCGGGCGTCAATTCGGCTATTTTGCCCTGAATGTATTCATACATAATAACTAAGCTTTGGCTTAGCGGCAAAACTACAAAAAATGAGTATTAAAACGAGGCCTTTTTGATGAAAATCGTGTAGGTACTTTTTGAACAAAAAAAAGAGAAAGCCGTGACTTTCTCTTTTATACTATTTATTGGGTACTTTATTCTCCATATATTTTCCAGTTCTTCCAGGTACCAACTATATCTTTACTGATATTCACCTGTGGGCTCTGTTCTTTGTTGTTAACCAATAACGACCGGATACTCACCGTAGAATTCAAGTATTCGCCTAACTGTTCATAAGTGATATTCCCTTGGGTTTCTTTTAATTTTTGAAGCAAATAATAGGTAAAAATACCGTGTTGTTTATCCTTATAGGGAAGTGAGGATTGCTCACCGGAACTGGCTGAAAATACGATCAAATTACCGGTGGCCTGATTTTCTTTAGGTTTAATTTTTACTCCCCTAGCGGCCAATAATCCCATTTCACGACCACCACCACTGAAACACGCATCTAAAAATACGGTGATCCTTTTCGATGGAGCTTCACATAGTTTTTTATAAAAGTCGGATAATTTGATAGCAAATTCCAAATCGGAACCACTTACATCCACTGGCATCAGGAAAGGTTCTTTGGTAATCTCATCGGGGAAACCATGTCCTGCATAATAAACAAAAAACTCACCTTGTCCTTTCGTTAATTTTATAATACCATAAAATTTAGTGAGTCCTCTTTTCATATCCAAAACTTTGGCATCTTTAAGAAAGATGATATTTGCTTCAGGTATCGCCAATACATTTTTGGCATATTCTTTAAATGTTTCAGCATCCCGAATGGCAAATTCCACATTCATCTCAGTTTCTAATCCCGATTGATGGCTAGTATAGTCCTCGTTACCAATAATTAAAGCAT
>JAIFNJ010000125.1 GCA_020047835.1 Bacteroidota bacterium | reverse complement strand
GAATTTATTGCTAATAAACAAATTACATCAGGAGAATGGTTTGTTGATGCCGATCCGGGTATTGGGAATGGCACTGACATTAACTTTCCATCGGCTGATACCATCAATCCACTTATTGATATTAATGCCTTGGGTTTGGATGCAGGTAAGCACCATTTATTTATCCGGGTTAAAGATGCTGCCAACAAATGGAGTTTGTACGAAGGACGTGAATTTACCGTTTGCGACGATATGTTGGCAACCCCTACTATTCTTGGTGATTTATGGAAGGGCCCAAACGGGTTCACCGCAACCTCTCAAACAATAAATATAAGTAATGTTACTGCTCTCCATGAAGGTACTTATTCCGTGGTTGCTGTGCGGGGCAACACCACGTGCGATACAAGCAACATCAGCTCGGTACTTGTAATGGTTAATTCAATACCCAATTTAACGATTACCGATCCTTCAGCGGTTTGTGACCCTTTAACGGTAGATATTACTGCTGCATTTATTGACAACAATAATGTGCCTGGCAATGTAGCTTATTTTACCGATGCGGATGCCACCAATGTGTTACCAAATCCGCAAGCAGTTGCTGTAAGTGGGACGTATTACATTAAAAAAACTTCGGATATTGGCTTATGCAGCGATATGAAACCGGTGATGGTAACCATTAATAGTAAAACTACTTCATTGGTTACAGAAACCGCTTGCGAAAGTTTTACTTTGAATGGGGTAACTTATACTAGCAGTGATGTTTACACGCAAACCCTTACCAATGCAGCGGGTTGCGACAGCATCCTTACGTTAAACTTAAAGATAAAAGAACCTACCACAGCCACCATAACGGAAACCGCTTGCGAACGTTTTACTTTGAATGGGGTAACTTATACTAGTAGTGATGTTTACACGCAAACCCTTACCAATGCTGCCGGTTGTGATAGCGTTATAACTTTGAATCTAACCATAAATACTGTAGATGCATCGGTTGTTGCCACGGAAAACACCTTGACTGCCAATGCTGCCGGAGCAAGTTATCAGTGGATTGATTGTAATAATTCCAATGCATCCATTGCTGGGGAAACCAGTCAAAGTTTTACCATTGCGAGCAGCGGAAACTATGCAGTAATTGTAACCGAAAATGGTTGCAGTGCCACCAGCGTTTGTACCCAAATAGAATTCGTTGGCGTTCTAGAATTGTTAACAAAAAATGGGTTCTTGGTTTATCCAAATCCTGCCACTGATTTAATAACGGTTAAGGCAGCTCCTGATTTGCTAGGCTTTACTTACCGGATTATAAGCCCCATAGGGAAAATAATTCTTATTGGCAAAGTAACCGAAGAAACCATAACTATTGACCTAAAAGAATACCCGGCAGGAGTTTATTTAATAAAGGTTGGCGAACAAAACCAGCAGCCATTTAAGGTAGTGAAGAAATAATAACTACATAAACATAAATTAAGCAAAAACATGAAAAAGCTACTATTTTTTGGGTTCCTCTTTTTATCAATTAAACTAATTGGTCAATCATTTGCCACATACAGTTTGGATGCTCCCATATATGCGCACCAAACGGTATATGCCGAAGTAGGCTCGTGTATGGATAATAACCAAAATGTTCATATTGCATGGATAAAATCAACTGGAACTGGAGCAACCGCAGAAACACAATTAATGTATACGTTTTTTGATGTCGAAACAAAAACTTTTACAACTCAACAAATTACCATTAGCGATAGAAGTGATATTAAACAAGCCCCCTATATTTTAACTGATGACAACAACAATCCTCACATTGTAATTTTTGTTAAAAGAGATAAAAACGGAGGTACCCGATCAGGGAATAATGCAATTATTTATGCTGGAGATTCTGATGGCAATGGAATTCTTGAAGCTACACAAGTATCAACCAACCCGCTTGACCCTGCAGTTAATACTGAAAGCCTTTATAATTGCTATGTAAATGGCCGACCAAATATCTATTTTACAGCAATCAGTGATGTAGTTGTTGAGTATTATGGAAGTGGGGATGATGGAGCTGACTGTTCAGGTTGCAATCATTCAGTTACAGCAACAAAATCGGGAAGTAATTGGACCAGAGAATTGCAATGGAAAGAATACGATTTAATTGACTGTTGTGGAAATTATAACGAATCATCAGGCACTTCATTTCCTCCTAAATTACAGAATAATTCAATACAAGGATTCATATATAGCAATACTCAGCCAGCGTTTGCTTATAAAACCAATAATACCTGGGAATTTACAAAAATAACAGAATACTACAGTACAAATTTTGAAAACGACAATGTTAAAATGGTTATCAGCAATGATGGAACTACCCATTTTTTATGGGAGTATAATGGCATCAATGATGATAAATTTTGTCATACTATTATTGAAGGTTCCAGTTATTCTGCGGTTGAGGAGACACTGCTCCAAAACTCTCCAGCAGGTAATATGTATGGTTCTACTGTTGATTTAGTTACCGGTTTTCCAATATATCTTTACGGAAAAAGCAGTTCAACCGATTGTTATATAATTATTGATAAGGTAGAAACAAAAATCCCTGATGTTGGCGAGATTATGGGGCGTCAAAGCATCCATGCCGATAATGGTTTTGTGGCAGCGGTTACTGCAAATGAAAATGCGGATAAAATTTTTGTGACCCTATCTAATCTAACGGAATCCACTGATAGTTTTATCAGTGAAACCGCTTGCGAAAGCTTCACGTTAAACAGTCAGACCTACACCACAAGTGGAGTTTATACTCAAATGCTAACGAATGCATTAGGTGGCGATAGCACTATTACATTGAATCTCACTATAAACCAACCCACAGCCAGTTCAATCAATGAAGAGGCATGCGGAAGTTTTACACTTAACAGCGAAACCTATACTGAAAGCGGAGTTTACACCCAAACACTAACCAATGCAGCAGGTTGCGACAGCATACTTTCCTTGAACCTGACCATTAATACAGTAAATGCATCGGTTGTTGCCACGGAAAACACCTTGACGGCCAATGCCACTGAGGCAAGCTATCAATGGATTGATTGCGATAACCCAAACGAAGACCTAGCAGGGGAAACCAGTCAAAGTTTGGTCATTACAGCCAGTGGAAACTATGCGGTTATAGTAACTGAAAATGGTTGTAGCGAAACCAGCGTTTGCACCCAAATTGAATTCGTAGGAGTAACCGATATAATAACTAAAAATGGGTTCGTGGTTTATCCAAACCCATCCAGCGATTGGATTACCGTTAAAGTTAGTCCGGAATTATTGGGCTCAACCTATAGGATTAATGACCCCACAGGGAAAACTATCCTGACGGGTAAATTAACCGAAGAATCCATAGTCATTGACCTAAAGGAATACCGCTCAGGAGTATATTTAATAAGGGTTGGTGAACAAAACCAGCAGCCATTTAAGGTAGTGAAGAAATAGATTTAAAAAACAGTGGAGCCCAGCCACCACTTTAAAAAACGGGGCGTTACTGAAAAGCCAAACGAGTAGGAAAACTTAATACACACTAACTATGAACAATTTAATGAAACTTTTAATTGTAGTTATTGCATTGACATTGGCTACGGAATCTTTTGCACAAAGTTTTGGAGTTAAGGCAGGTTTGAATCTATCAAACATGTTAGCGAAAGATGATGATGATACCTATAGCGATGATTTTAAAATGCACCCTGGTTTTCATTTGGGGGCAACAGCCGGATTTCCGATAACTGATATGTTTTCGTTTGAAACAGGGTTGCTGTTATCAACCAAAGGATTTAACGAAGACTTTCAGGAGGATGGATATGAATATAAAGATAAAGTTAACCTTGTTTATTTGGACATTCCTTTAACTGCTAAAGCATCGTTTGAGGTTGGTTCTATTGCAGTTTTTGGAGTTTTTGGACCCTACATTGGCATTGGCTTAAGTGGAAAAGATAAATGGGAAGAAACCATAGACGGTGAAACCGAATCAGGTGAAGATAAAGTAAAATGGGGGTCAGATAAAGAAAATGACGATCTGAAAAGATTTGACTTTGGTTTAGTTATGGGTGCCGGAGTAGAAATAAATGCAATTCAAATTGGGTTAAATTACAATTTGGGATTGGCAAATATTTCATCATATGATGAAGGTGGTTATACCAATAAAAACAAAGTTTTGGGAATATCGGTTGGTTATAAATTCGGAGGAGAATAGAAACGGCTAATTCCAAATGCATTAACTAAAAAATTGAATGTTATTCAACTAAAAGAAAATTATGCAAACAATAAAAATCAAGCTAAAATGAAAAACCGAAACATTAAATTAATGAGTGCAGTCCTAGCTGCCACCCTAGCCTTTTCAGGCTGTTCAAAAGATGAGGAGACCCCCGCTAAAACGAATAGCTTTTCGTTTCAGAGTAAAACCTATGAAACACCCAAGGGTTTTATTGAGTTTTGGGGTCCCGAGTCGGACAATAAAAGCGCCAATTTCGATATATTGCTAGTATCTGCCGAAGTTAGCTATGATGCAGCTTCCGATGAATACACCACCAATCCCAATTACGATTATGTGTATTTTGAATTAAATTCTTCCTCGTTAACGGAATTGGTATCGGGTACTTATACCTATGATAACGTTGACTGGGAGTTAGACGAACTGGTTAAGCCTAATACTTTTAGCGATGCTGGGGTGGGGGTTGACGTGGTGGATGAATCCGAATCCGTTGACGATGAGTATGGCAGCGATGAAACTACCACAGGTACTGTCACCGTAAATAAATCGGGATCAACCTATGAAATTACTTACAGCGTTAAATTGGAGAATAACAAAATGGTGGAAGGGTATTATAAAGGCACCTTAACAGCCATTGATTATTCCGATGAAGGAGCTATGAAATCGGCTACCCTAAGAAACCATAAAGTATTGGGATTTAAACGATAAACAACCCTATCCGTTATAAATAGTTTACTGTTATGCAAAAATCCCATGGGATAAGTTTTCCGATAACTCCTGCTTAATGGCAGGGGTTATCTGATATTTCATTTGGAAGACTCTAATCATCTATTTATCAAAAACTTTAAATAATGAAAACAATAAAAGTATTAGTCGTATCAGTAATAGTGTTCTTAACAATTAATAGTTGTAAAAAAGAAACAAAAGTTGACGATAATATGAACCTCCGTAATATCGCTGTATTAAGTGATTATAAAACGAAATATGCGCTTGGTTCAGTAACCACCAATGTTGAATTTATTATTAATGGTGAAAGTATTACTGCTTATCTTTCTGAATATTGGTATGAAAACCCTAACGTTTATTCTGATGTTTTAATAATGACTCCAGAATTAACGAGCATCGATTTTTCATTTACAATAAAGGAACAAATATCACCTCCTTATTTTTATAAAGCCTATAATGGTTCGGTTTATTCAAATGCAATTGTCCCTGATATAATTAATGTTTTTAAAATCTCAAAAGCCAGTTCCAAAAAGACTAATTCGGATTGGAACCTTTCGTTAAATAACGTAAATATTGAATTAACTGAAGTCGGTGGTGGTGAAACATACTGTTTTGTTGGTGGCATTTGGAAAAAATCAGATTGCGATGGAGCCATTTATAACCTGTCATTTAATGAAAATAAAACAGGTTATATGTCTTACACGGGGTGTGCACCTTGGGAAATAAAAAGTAGCCGTTATGAATTTAACTGGAGTGAATCAAACGGTTCAATAACTTATACCTATACCCATTGTGAAAAACCTATCGGTACAACAATAGCTAACTTAATTGGAGGATCTCAAAGTTATACCTGCACATCTGATTCGTTTACTACCGGCGGTGATACGTGGACAAAATAATATAAAAATTGGCAGTAGTAATGATTGATAATCATAATGATCATAATCAGTAAAAATGAAATATTTTCTTAAAATTATCTCTGTTTTTTAATACTAAACATCTAATAGAATACTTTGAAATTGTTTATACACATGTATTATATCCATTATCTAAATTTCAAATACAGTGAATTCCAGCTTCCACTATAAAAAATGAGGAGGTACCGAAAATCCATAAGAGTAGGAAAACAAATAAATCTAAACTAAAATGAAAAATCTAAATTTAAAAGTAATGTGCGCAGCGTTAGCTGTAACAGTAGCCTTTTCAGGCTGTTCAAAAGATGAGGAGACCACCACTAAAACGAATAGCTTTTCGTTTGAGGGCAAAACCTATGAAACTCCCAAAGGGTTTATTGAGTATTGGGGCTCTGCAGATGATAATAAAAGCGGCTATTTTGATGTCATCTTAACTTCTTCAGGAGTGCGCTATGATGCTGCGTCTGACGAATACATTACTGATGCCAACTACGATTACATGTATTTTGAATTAAATTCCTCTTCGTTAACGGAATTGGTGTCGGGTACTTATACCTATGATTATGTTGATGGGGATTTGGGAGAAATGGAAAAACCCAGTACCTTTAGTGATGCTGGTGTGGGAGTGGATGTGGTTGATGATGAAACAACAGACACAGAATACGGTAACGACGAAACTACTACCGGTACCGTTACTGTGAATAAATCGGGAACTACCTACGAAATTACTTACAGTGTAAAATTGGAAGGAAAAATGGTAACCGGATATTATAAAGGTTCTCTTCAAGCCATTGATTATTCCGATGAAGGTTCGATGAAATCAGCCAACCTGCAAAAAAGAAATAGTTTGGGTTTTAAATAGTGTTGTGTTATGCAAAAATCCTTTGGGATAAGTTTTCCGATAACTCCTGGCAATAAGCAGGGGTTATTGGAAACTGACAATATAGAGCACAATATATAATTAAACCTACAAAACAATAAAACATGAAAAATTTGTCATTTTTAACAGTGCTGGTATTCATTGGTTTCACTTTTTTGCAATGCGCAAAAACAGAAGATCCCAATATAGATACTATTCCGAATGAAACATCAGTTAAAGTAAGCGGGAACCAGTTTCAAGTAATTGAAATACCAGTAGTTTCCTTCACTTTATCGCAAGAAGAATATTCGGCCACTTTAGGCGATTCCATGGTAACTGTATTCCGCCACACCGATTCTACCTTGGTTACAACCATTCCCCTGTTGCCTGCCGGTGAATATACCTTAACCATATATGGATTGGAAGGTTTTTTGATATCGGTTACTGTTTCTGAAACGGTTTTAGAAAGTACGCCCGAAGTAATTATAAGTGGCATCAACACCAACTTAAATGCAATAGCGCAAAGTATTTCGGATACTTCAAGCAACAAAGCTGATATTGATAATGCAATAGCTGCTTTTGAGGCTATTTTAGCAAACTCTACTGAAAACGAAAAGCGGGAACTTGCCTTGTTTTATCAAGCCAATAAAAAGGTTTTCGATGATTTATTGGCTCCAATAGATAGTGATTCAAGGAAAAATACTATGATTTCGTTGAGTGATTTTACAAAACTTACTTACTCAGTTTTAACTATTGGAGCTGGAGCCTTGGTGCTTAAATATGCAATTACTCCTGGCGAAAAAGCGTTTGGTGTTGCAGTTGCGACCGTAGGCGTTGTAAAATCAATTGAAATTATCAATAGAATTCACACTAAAGAGTTGAAGGTACTTGATTTGTTTTTGAAATTAATAGGTTTTGAAGAAAATAGTAAAAGTAATAAGAAAAGTGGAACCAACTTAAGTTTCGTAAATGAATCAGCAAAAACCATAAATTTATCGTATGATAAAAGAATCCTTATTGATGCCGATAAAAACGATTCTAATAACATCTTGTCAAATTATTTTAATGATTTGAATTCGTTAAATAAGTCATTGGAAATTATTCCAATGCTGCAGCTAGTAATTATGATATTGATGAAGCCGGTTTTACCAATTTCACCTTTTCCGTAAGCAATGCCAATATTACCCTTTCAAAAAGCTACATTGAAATTGGAAAGGTGGATATATCATTAACGGCTAACGAAACAATAGATTTGACCACCCCTTTCCAAACTAGCATACTGGTTAGCTATAAGGATGAATTAAACGAATTTAGTAAAACCATTCCCGTTGAACTAGCAAAACCCAATTCATTAAAAGAGTATTTAATTAATGGAAGTCCATGGGATTGGCGTAATTATGGGGAACATGCCATTTATACCTTTACTGAAAACAATATTGAAGAAAAGTGGGAGAAACAAGACAGCAACGGTAATTTTACAGGGACGTTTGATGTGGAATTAGGGACATGGGATTTACTAGGTGAAGATTCTTTTTGGATTTTTATAGATGATTATAAGAGCTACAATAAAATAATTAGCAAAGAAGATAAGACATTCAACTTTAAAAGTTGTGAAAATTCAGATTTTACTGAGTGTGACGAAAATGTAGTATTTACTTCGTTGAATTAAACTTAACAATAAGTCACACGAATTGATTTTTATAAATTTAGAAATAGGGTGCAACTAATATTTTGCAGCACCCTATTTCTTTTAAAAACTGCTTGTTTCGGAATCGTTCAACTTTTTCATTTCCATAAAGATGAAGAAACAATTCAATATGGTAACTAATTTCTCACTAATTTCAACAATGCCATTTCCCCATCCCCAGTGGTTATGCGGGCAAAATACAACCCCGATGCCATTTGGCTTTTGGGCTTCCACACCGATTCGAAAGAACCTGCCGGACAATCGCCTTCAAAAAGGGTTTCCATTTTTGCCCCTTTATAATCGAACAATTCCACAGTAATTTGTTCCGGTTTGCTGCACTGCCAGCGCACTGTGGTTTGCTGGGTAAATGGATTTGGATAGCAACTAACCAATAACGTTTGTATTGTTTTGGTTTCGTTTATTTCAACAAAATTGCTGTTTTGAATTCCCGGTGTTCCATTGGTATCAGAAGGCTCCCAGCGATAATAGGGTTCATTGTTTTTAAATGGGTCAATCAACGACAAGGTTTCCCCTTTTTCTTCTGATATGCTGGGCCAGGGTTCGTCAGCCATATAAAGCAACGAATCCATTAAATGGTTTTGCGAATCGTACAAGCGGACCAAATCTTCCGTGGCTCCCAATCCAAAATAAAAAGAACCAATGGCATTTTTAATGTTCGGATAGATAGCCCGAAACTTGGCTTCATCCTCAAAAAGCACCAAGTACTTTTTAGGGCCAATTTTGGTTCCGTTGGGTATTTTGTAAGCGTGGCTATCGTCGCTGTCCTTAAA
>JAIFNJ010000177.1 GCA_020047835.1 Bacteroidota bacterium | reverse complement strand
TTTATGGCTATACATGGTTCCCCTGGCGAAGATGGCCGTTTGCAGGCTTATTTTGAAATGCTTGAAATTCCTGTCACTACTTGCGGTGTATTTGCATCGGCCCTTACTTTTAATAAGTTTGCCACGAAACTTTTTGTTAAAGAATACGGAATCCTTACAGCAGATGCGTTGATGTTCAGAAAAGGGAAAACGTGGGATGCTGGTTTTATCCTTAATAAAATGGGATTGCCCTTGTTTGTAAAACCAAATAACGGGGGTTCAAGTTTTGGTGTATCGAAAGTGAAAGTGGCTTCGGAATTGATGCCCGCAATTGAAAAGGCTTTTGAAGAAGACAATGAAATTATTATTGAACCTTTTATCAAAGGAGGGGAATATACCTGTGGGGTTTTTAAATCAGCAAGTGAAACCTTGGTTTTTCCGGTAACAGAAATTGTCAGCAAAACCGAGTTCTTCGATTTTGAAGCTAAATATACCAAAGGCATGTCGGAGGAAATCACTCCAGCCCGGTTGACAGCCGATAAAAGTAAAGAATGTCAGGAACTGTCTTCCAAAATATACGATTTGTTGGGTTGCAACGGCGTGGTGCGTATCGATTATTTGAAGCAGGAGGAACAGTTTTACTTTATGGAAATAAATACAGTACCGGGTATGAGCGCTGAAAGCATTATTCCTCAGCAAGCCAAAGCGTATGGTTTAGCCGTAACTGAATTTTACTCAAAACTCATTGATGATGCTATTGAAAGAGGTTAACCCAATTTAATTTTGGGTCCTATCCACAAAACAAACATAGCCAAAATAAACACTGCGGAAGCAAATACCAACATGGTGATGCGGATGGAAATAAAATCATCGAGAACCCCGGTGAGTATATTGCCAAATGCTACCCCACCGGCATAAAAAGAATAGATAAGTGCTTGACCAGTAGAGCGCATATTTGTTGGAACAATGTTGTGCACAAAGGCAATCATGGAAACAAAAAACAGTCCAATACTTATTCCATGCATTACACCAATTCCTATTGCCAATTCAGGGTTATGGTTTATACCATATAGAAACATGCGCACTGAGGTGGCAATCATGGTGAAAAGAAAAACCTTCTTGGCACCAAAACGTGTTACGAGCCTTTTCCCATAAAAGAAAAAAGGCAGTTCACTCAAGGCCTGAACAGCAAAAGCCAATCCAATGATTGAATTGCTGGCACCCAGTTCATGATAATAAACATTAATTATTAGATATATGGGAGCTGAAAAAAGGCTGTAAGCAAAAACCAAAAGAAAAAACAGCAAAAGTTTCCTTTCGCTTTTAAGCAAATCTCCTATTATAGTAGGTTTTAATGAAAGTAAATGAGTTTTAGTAGTTAACGGTTTGTATGCAAAAAAGAGCAACAACCAAACCAGCAAGAATAGGGTTGAAGCAATGGGAAATATATAAGGTAAATGCGAAGTATTGATAAACAACCCGGTAAGTAGCGATGAACTGCCCCAACCCAAAGAAGCCCAAAGTCTCATTTCCCCATAAGTTGCCGCACCATTCGATTGTTCTTCATAGTCCAATGCAATGGTATCGAGCAATGAAATCATAGGATTATATACCAACGTCAATGCAATCATAAACAGCGTGATGCTTAAAAAGCCGTGACAAAGGAGAAAACCTGGAATTAGAAGGGCCGAAGACCCCATGGCAATCAGGAGCATTTTTTTTCGGCCAAATTTATCAGCCATCAAGCCCCAAGCCGGAACGACAAAAATATTATTGAACTGTTGAAAACCAGCAATAATACCAATCTCAAGGCTGCTCAAATGTGGAACTTCTTTCAAATAAACATAAAAGTAACTCAACCAGGATGCAAAAGCAGCAAAGCTTAAAAAGAATAATATTTTTATTGTTACTTGTTGTTTACTGATTGGAAGTCTCATAATCTATCAAAAAAACTTTGGCAAAAGTATTAATTACTTTTTCATTATTTAGTAGTTTATTAGCTAGGTGTAGTTATTTTTGTCACTTTAAAATTTAAGTCAAATCAGTATTTCAATATGGAAAATCAAATAAAACTTACCCAATATAGTCACGGTGCGGGCTGTGGATGCAAAATATCCCCAAAAGCATTAACCACCGTATTAAAAAGCAATACTCCACAGTTTACAACCAATAAACTTATTGTTGGAACTGACTCACGCGATGATGCCGCCGTTTTTGACCTAGGTAACGGTATGGGAATTATCAGTACCACCGATTTCTTTTTACCCATTGTTGACGATCCATATACTTTTGGAAAAATTGCTGCTACCAATGCCATCAGCGATGTGTATGCTATGGGAGGAACACCATTGATGGCCATCGCAATTTTAGGCTGGCCTATAAATAAACTCTCGGTTGAGGTAGCCAATCAAGTTGTGGAAGGTGGGAGGGAAGTTTGCCTGAAAGCAGGAATTCCTTTAGCCGGGGGACATAGCATTGATAATCCGGAACCTTTGTTTGGTTTAGCAGTTACCGGAATTGTGCCCCTTGATAAGTTGAAACGAAACGATACTGCAACAGCAGGATGTAAGTTATACTTGACCAAACCATTGGGTGTTGGGGCTTTAGCAACTGCGCAAAAGGAAGGTAAATTGAAACCGGAACATGAAAACATTGGCCCCAATTCAATGATGGTGCTTAACAGCATTGGAACTCAATTAGCAAACATTCCCGGCGTAAAAGCAATGACCGATGTTACTGGCTTTGGGCTAATGGGACATTTATTGGAACTATGCGAAGGCAGTAATTTAGAGGCAATAATTGAATACCATAAAGTCCCGGTTTTTGAGTCGGCTCTAGAATACATTGCCCAAAAATGCATTCCGGGTGGTACCGTTCGCAACTGGGATAGTTATGGAGAAAAAATAGAGCTACCCAATAATGAAATGCGCTTTATTCTAGCCGACCCACAAACCAGTGGTGGATTATTGATTGCAGTTGATGAGAGTTCGTCGGAACAAGTGGAGCAATTATTATATGAAAATGAACTTTTCAATGGGGTTATTGGAAAACTTGCTGATTATAAGGGTGATAAACGGATATTTGTGATTTAGCGAAATAAAAAAACCGGCTCTTAAAAACCGGTTTTTTAAATTAAGTGTGGTTGTACGATTACTTGTTTTTAATAACAATTACATCCACAATGTTTTTTGCTTCAGCATCAGAAATAGCTAATACTGCCTTTAAATCGTATAACATTTTCTCCTCAACACTGGAAACAGTCCCATCGCTTAACAAAAAGTCAACAGCAGTAGCAAAAACAGTAGCTTTGTAACTATCAGTAACTTTTGGTGCAGCAGCTTCTAAAATTCCTAAAACGGAACCACTTTCTTTGTGAATTTTGTTAATCCTTTTAAAAGTATCATTCAAATCGATACCACGGAATACCTTACGGTTTGCCAATGTTACTACCAAAGCATTCATTTCTTCGGGTTCAACCACACCATCAGCAGCGATAGCTGAATAAATAATAGCTAAAAAAGCCTCTTTTTCATCTTTGATTTCAGGCTTTGCACCTCCAAAATTGAAAATTCCCATAATTTTTAATATTAATTAATGATTAAATAATTTTACAATTAGCTGAATAAAATATTTTTAATTGCGGCGCGAAATTAATCCACTTTTTGATTCGTTATTCAAAATTCATTGAATTTATTTACGCAAAGGTTTCCATAAAGACTTTAATCCACTTTTGCATTATCCAAACTTCTCTCTTTCCCTTTATCACATTTTCCCCATTGTTTTTTATTTCCTGCTTATAATAGTGGCACTTGCTTGTGCCGTTGGTAAAATTAACACATCGCCAATGTTCACATGAGCCGGACGGCTTACCATAAACAGAATGGTTTCTGCAATGTCCTCCGCATTCAAGGGTGTAAAACCGGCATACACCTTTTTATTGGCATCGGCATCTTTTAACCGTACAATGGAAAACTCGGTTTCTACAGCTCCCGGGCAAATTGACCCTACACGAATCCCAAAAGGATTTAAATCAATGCGCATTCCTTTGGTGATAGCATCTACCGCATGTTTGGTTGCACAGTAAACAGCACCATTAGCGTAGGCTTCTTTTCCGGCGATACTTCCAATATTAATTATTTGACCACTTTTTCGTTCTGCCATCAAAGGCGAAATGATACGGGTTATATAAAGCAATCCTTTAATATTGGTATCAATCATTTGTTCCCAATCATTCAAATCGCCTTGCTGAATTGGTTCCAATCCCGCCGCTAAACCTGCATTGTTAATCAAAACATCAATTTGCTGCCAGACCTTTGGAAGACTAAAAAATGCCTCCTCTGTTTCTTTTTGGTTACGGATATCGAAACACAATGGAAAACAATCAATTCCATATTTGTCAATTAATTTACTGGCAACCACTCCCAATCGGTCATCGCGACGGCCAGTAATGATTAAGTTGAACTTGTTTTTTGCTAAAATTTCTGCAGAGGCTTTTCCAATACCCGATGTGGCACCTGTTATAAAGGCTATTTTATTCATTGTTTAAATTTTTTAAAAGTGGTTTCAAGTTTTGTAAAATCAATTAAATACAATAAAAGTATTCCTAAGAATGGCAATGCCGGTGCTTTGTAACGAACCAAAGCTCCTAATATAGGAGTTGTTAGGCCAATTAGAATAAATAGAATTAGGGTAAAAGAAACGGCAAACAAAAAGTACGGTTCTTGGATATATTTGTTATTAAAGAAAATGAACGATAAAATAAATAAAAATAATAACAACAAATTTTCGATGGCGGCCAACGCAACCATTGGATTGTGTATTTCAAAGATAGAAGGTCTAAAAAATACGGTAAATAGTGCCTTAGGAGTTTTTAAAATCATATCAGTAAAAGTTGGCTCTAACTTTTCCATGGCAACTTTACTTCCCACTTGATTCAGACTGTTAGTGAAATTCACAAAATCATTTTGTTTTTGTGCAATTATTTCAGGAAAATCGTACCCGGTTAAAGGTTTTGAAAACCACAACAAAATAATTATAACTGTATGAACTGCTATAAACAATAAAATTCGGTTTTTATAGGGAAAGAACCGGTCAATGAATAAAAATAGTATTCCTGGTAAGGCTGCTATAAGAAAATAGAATTTTGAAAATGAAAGGATAACAATGCAAATTAGTATTCCGCTAATTGTTTTTATACTAAATTTAGAATGTAATAAGTTATTAATCAGGTAAAAAAGGATTCCAAAAGCAAATACCAATAACCCTTCCTTTAATAGTCCTGATGTCCAGAACCAAACCGAGGGCAAAAAGAAAACCACGAATAACAACCCCCATTTTTGTTTTTTAAATTGAGGTTCAAAAACTTTGAAAAGTGCCCATAAGCCGCTAAACGATAAAAAGCTCATAAAAAGCGTATGGATATGGATGTTCCCAAAGGAAATTAAGCGCACTAAAGCATTAAAGCGAATTATAATCCGGTTATCGTTGAGCAAGCCGTAATTAAAATCCTTAATCCAAAAAACGCAGGTGTCGTAGTATTTCATCAAATGGGGAGAATCGGAACCAATTCCGGTAACCATGCGCAAATAATCAATCGGGTTTTCGTTTAGCGATGAGAATAGAATATTTCCATCATCAAAATACTTAAAAACATCGGCTGATTCGCGGTCGCCATAAAAATAAGCATAAATCAAATAGAGTATTATTCCTGCAACAAATTTCGACAAAAACACACCAGATAAAATTTTCCAGCTAAAACTTTCTGATTGGTAAAAAGTTATATTTTTTATTAGAAATATAAGCAGCCCACAATAAAGGAATAGCAAAAAATAGCTCATTGTTTTTTTTTGTAAAGATAAAAAACCTTGCCAGCCATTGAATGTTTTTTAGTTTATTTGCTTCATATTTTAATCGTATGAATAAACAAGTTACTCCTTATTCCAATTCTGATAAAGGTAAGAAAGAACAAGTTGCAGGTATGTTTGATACCATTGCACCTAAGTATGATTTTTTAAATCATTTTTTATCAATGAATGTTGATAAAGTTTGGCGGAAGAAAGTTATCAAAATTGTATCGGCGCATCATCCCAAACGGATTTTAGATGTGGCTACCGGAACTGGTGATTTAGCCATTGCCGCATTAGCTTCAAAACCCGATAGAATTGATGGAATAGATATTTCAGAGGGGATGTTAGCCGTGGGTAAACGCAAAATTGAAGAAAAGAAATTGGAACAGAAAATTTTTCTTGAGTTGGGCGATGCCGAAGCCATTCCATTTGCCGACAATACCTTTGATGCCATTACTGTGGCATTTGGGGTGCGCAATTTCGAAAACTTGCAGCAAGGCTTATTTGAAATGTTACGGGTACTTAAACCAAATGGAATTTGTGTGATATTAGAATTTACCATGCCGCGTAAATTTCCGTTTAAACAGTTTTATGGTTTTTATTTTAAATACCTGCTTCCATTTATTGGCAAAATTGTTTCTAAGGATAAATCCGCCTACACCTATCTTCCCGAGTCAGTAAAGGCTTTTCCACAGAACCAGGTTTTTATAACTGAAATGGCGAATGCCGGATTTGTTAGTGGAAGTTATAAATCATTAACTCTTGGAATTGCTGCTATTTATACAGGAAGAAAAAGTTAATATTTCTGGTTATTGGTTTCTAAACTACCGCTTCAAACTTCAAACTTCGGTCTTCTGACTTCCAACTTCGGTCTTCCAGCTTCTTACTTCCGACTTTGGTCTTCTGACTAACAATAAAAGAATAGCCAGTTCCTTTCCATTTGAAATATTTTGGTATTTTTGGCGTTCATTGAACTAAAGATGCAATTGAAAAAACTAGTAATACTTTTATTTCTAATCCCTGTAAGCCTTTTTGCTCAAAAAGCAAAGGTTTGGAACAAACCGTTGTACGATGCCTATCCATTTCATTTTGGCTTTGCTTTTACATTTGGAGTTCTTGATTTTTCAGTGGCACATTCCGATTATTTTCTTAATCAGCCAGATTCTAACAAAATATTTTCCATTGAAGGGCAGCAAAGACCGTTGTTTGGAGCCAGTATGGTTTCCAATTTAAGAATAAACGATAACCTTGATTTGCGTTTTATCCCTGGTTTGCATTTTGGACAAAGGGATTTAACTTATGTAATGGTTTCGGATAAAACCCCCTACGACACCATTTCGCATAACATGAAGATTGAATCAACCTTTCTTCAATTTCCTTTGTTATTAAAATATAGAGCCGTTCGGCAAAATAATTACCGCCCCTATTTGATTGGTGGTGTTAATTATGCCATTGATTTGGCTGCTCGAAAAAAAATAAAGGATGAGGAACAACCAAAAATCAGACTTAATAGGCAGGATATTTATTTGGAAGTGGGTTTTGGAGTTGACTATTACCTACCATTCTTTAAATTCTCAACGGAACTTCGCTTTTCCTATGGATTAATGAATGTTGTTACCTATGATGATACCCGATATACTAAGGTCTTTGATAAATTGGGTTCTAAAATGACTACGTTGGTAATCTATTTTGAATAATCCATATTGCGCTATACTAAACTAACAATGCAAATTAAAGTTTGACTATTTAGTGAAAATGACAATTTTCTGCTATTTCAAATTTAATTAACTAAAA
>JAIFNJ010000051.1 GCA_020047835.1 Bacteroidota bacterium | reverse complement strand
AACTTTGGTAGAATAATACGAACTAACAAAAAAAAGTGTCACAAATTTATAAATAGGAAGTCTTTTTTTTGAGTTCCTTTTAAAACGAAATCTTTTAAAATAGAATTTGCTGCTGTGTTGCATTCTAAAAAAAATGTCGTTATTGAATTAGAAAAATAATAGAGTAGTGGGAGAAAAGTACAAAAATATTCATCAAGAACTTATAGATGATTGCCGAAATGGTAATGCCAAAGCA
Source organism: Bacteroidota bacterium (assembly GCA_020047835.1). GTDB lineage: Bacteria > Bacteroidota > Bacteroidia > Bacteroidales > SZUA-534 > GWE2-40-63. The sequence continues at coordinate 13,224 of JAIFNJ010000051.1, read as the reverse complement.
CAATTTGAGATCTATAAACTGTACTATAAAGCCATGTATAATACTAGTTTGCGATTGGTGAATGACCGAATGGAAGCCGAGGATGTGATGCAAGAGGCGTTTTTATCAGCTTTTAAAAACATCCAAACTTATAAAGAGGAGGTAAGTTTTGGAGCTTGGCTTCGAAAAATAGTAGTAAACCGTTCGTTGGATGTTTTAAAAAAAAGAAGAATTGAGCAGACCCCTTTGGATGAGCACAAAATAGCGATTATTGATGAAGACGATACTGAAATATTGGAAGAAACTGCTCAGCGTGTAGCCGAAGTAAAGCAAGTAATTGCTGAACTTCCTGAAAGTTATCGCGTGTTAATAACCTTACATTTAATTGAAGGATATGATCACGAAGAAATAAGTGAAATTTTAGGAATGACCAATGCCAATGTACGCACGAGTTATTCCAGAGCAAGAAAAAAATTACAAGATATGTTAAATGCTAAAAAGACCGGAATATGGATGAATTAAAAACAATAATCGAAAAAAACCGACCATTATTCGATACGGCTGAACCTTCAATGGGTCATTTTGAGCGATTTGAAAAAATGCTGAATGAGCAGCAAATCATAATTCGCCGGAATATAGCATGGCCAACCATACTTAAAGTTGCTTGTATAGCTGTACTTATAGTTTTGTCGGGTTTATATCTGGGTGAACATTTTATTTTAAGTCAGATGCCTATGGCCAATCATAATCCCGAATTCAAAGAAGCACAGCAGTATTATATTCAGGTAGTTGATCAAAGGATTGGAGAGATAGAGCAATTGCAAAATAATCTATCACCGGAACAAAAGAATCTACTAATAAAGGAAATGACTGAAATGGATGATATGTATGAGAAACTCCAAAAAGATTACAATTCCATGCCAAATGATCCACGGATTATTCAAGCAGTGCTTCAGTATTATAAAATGAAAGCTGACATTTTAAACCGCATAATTAATGATTTAAACAAAGTTCAACAACTAAACTATCCTAACCATGAAAACATTGAATTATAAAATTTTAGCCGTCGTAATTTTCATAGCTTCCAGTGTTTTAAATGCACAGGAACAATACGATAAAAAGTTTCACGAAAAATTTGGTGTGAGCAAAACCAGTACTTTTGATATTTCAAACAAGTTTGGAAATATTAAGATAGATAATACCACCGAAGACTCAATCCGTATTGATGCTGAGATTGTAGTAAAATCTTCATCAAAGGAAAAGGCGGATAAAATTATTAATAAAATAAGCGTAACAATTACCAAAACAGGTGATTTAGTTTCAGCTAAGACAGAATTTGACGATATGTCATCGAAAAATTCCAGTTTTGAGATTAATTACCACGTAACGATGCCAGCTTACCTTAACATCAATCTGGTTAATAAGTATGGTCGGGTTGATATTAATGAGTTGCAGGGAAAATCAACATTGAGTGTGAAATATGGTTCCCTGAATGTGAATAAAATTATGGATGGTAATGATAAACCACTTTCAGCGGTTGAGCTAGGCTATTGTGACGGGTCGCGAATTAATGAATTTAATTGGGGAAAAATCATTATAAAATATTCAAAACTCGAAGTGGAAAAAGGTAAAGCTCTGGTAATCTCCAGCAAGTATTCTCAACTTGAATTAGGTCAATTCTCATCCATTGTTGCTGAAGCGGCTTATGATGACTACAAAATAGACCGGGTGATTAATTTGGTTTTAAACTCAGAGTATTCAAACATTGAAGTAGAAAATCTGGCTAATATATTTAAATCGGATAATAAATATGGGGATGTTAAAATATCTAAAGTGCCCATTGGTTTTGAAAATATTGATGTAAAAAGCAAATATGCTCAGATTGAAATAGGTATTGCCAGTGGCGCCAATTATAATTTGGATGCAACTTGCAAATATGCTGACATCAACTATGAAAACGTAAAAATTTTGGAGCGCACAAAGGATGATTTTAGTATTGAATTGAAAGGGAAATCAGGAGATTCAGAGAGTAAATCAATGGTTAAAATACAAAGCGAATATGGCGATGTAGATTTAAGACCCTAATTTATAGCGTTATTTCAGACAAAAAAACTCCCGTGAAGGGAGTTTTTTTGTTATATCATTTTTAATTCGGCTTCTCCTTTAAGTAAATCCTGTTCAAATAAATGCTCGGCCCTAAGTAAATCGTTAACCGTTTTTACTGGGTTAAATGTGGTTATGGGGACCTCTACTAAAATAGTGTTCCAAAGAGCCATGGAGCCATTCCAAAGTCCCGGTAATTCAAGCGCTTTAACTGTTTTCCCTTCGGCACTTTTTGTGGCAATAAATCCGGTATTGGAATCAATGTATTTTGTTAGGTCATATTTTTTCCCTTTAAAATCTTTAATGCAGCAAACCAAATCCACCGGATTAAAATGGGTAGCTTTTTGCATAATTACTTTTTGTTCCTGTGTAAATTGCGAACCTTCAACAATTTGCATTGACGCGGTTCCATCGGCGTTTTTAACCCAGTAAGGTCCTCCTCCCGGTTCGCCTTCATTTGGTACCATTCCACACACCCGGTAAGGTCTATTTAGCAGGCTGGCATAAAACTTGGCTTTCGTTTCCTTATCCCATCCTTTAATTTGATCCGACAATAGAATGAAAAGCCGTTTTTCAATAAATTCTTCGGCTTCTTCCAATTGGTCGTTAGTTATTTTAGAAGTTAGTTTTTTATAGTAATATTGAGCGGTTTCCCTGGTTTCAATTAATATTCCGGCTAAGGCTTTTTTATAATGTATTGTGTCATTTTTCAAGCGATCCTGAACCACATTGTCAATATTTTTGATGAATATCAAATCGGCATCCAGGTCCATTAAATTATAGATTAAAGCACCATGACCTCCAGGTCGGAGTAATATATTTCCGTCTTGATCCCGCAATGGCATATTCGTGTCATCAACCGCAATGGTGTCTGTTGATGGTTTTTGTATGCTGAAAGTAAGGTGGAATTTGAATTTCGTTTTCTTTTTATAGTCAGCAATTAGTTCCTGACCCTTTTTTTTGAAAAGTTCTAGATGTTGGGGTGAAACTGTAAAGTGGAGATAAATATTTTTTCCTGAAGCGGCATAATCCATTCCTTCAATTAGGTGTTCTTCTAAAGGGGTACGATTGCCATTTTCGGTTTTATGGAACTTTATTAATCCTTTCGGAAGATTGCCAAAATTGAGACCTTTTTCGGTAAGTAAATATTGAACTAATAGTGCCAGATCTTTTTTTCTGGATATTTCATCCAAGCTACAACCATCCTTCTCAATAGCTTGTTTTAAATCATTATAAAAAGCTAAATTCTGAAGGTTTTTGCATAGGTAATTAATAGATTGAAAGCTATTATCAGTTGTAATCCTAAGATATTCTTCTTCAGAATTGTGGTAATGGTTCATAGCATCGTACAATGTTTTAAACATGCGGGTGGCAGCCCCCGACGCGGGCACAAATTTAATTGATGTGAGTTTTTTTGATGATTTTTCAAATACCTTTATTTTTTCATCCAGCATTTTATCGCTCAGCTGCTTAATTCCGTCTTTAACAAGGGCAGGTTTTATAATGTCTAGGGTAGGAAATCCATTTATAAAGTGATTGATCTGCTCTGTTATCTTTTCAGGAGTGATTCCCTTTTTATTCAGGAATTGTAAATCTTTTTTCGATAACATACTTTTTTATTTTGGTTTCAAAAATTTCTCATCGTAAAAATACAATCAAAGGTACAATATATATATCAAACTCAACTATGAATCATAATATGATATTTGCAAGGTTTATTGCTCAGGAAGGAATGAAATTGTGATCAAAATTTTTGCATTTTAAAATTTAAAATAGTATCTTTATAATATTAAAATGATATTAAAAAATAGAATTATGAAAATCGAAAAAGAATTCACTGCGGCTAATGGATATCTAGCTGTGTTGGTATTGTTATTGGTGGTCTTAGGCTCACTTGGCCTAATTATTTTTGCGAAAATAATCTCAATGATTGTTGTGTTGGTAATAGGTATTTTTTGCTTTACCGGCTTGCAAATTGTTAATCCAAACGAGTCGAGTGTTTTGGTTTTATTTGGCAGATACAAAGGCACCATAAAGGAAAATGGTTTCTTTTGGGTAAATCCGCTGTTTGTAAGGAGAAAGATATCTCTAAGGGCCAAAAATTTTAACAGCGAACCAATTAAAGTAAACGACAAAGTGGGAAACCCTATTATGATTGGGATTGTGCTAGTGTGGAGAGTTCGTGATACATTCAAAGCTGCATTTGAAGTGGATGCGTTTGAGCATTTTGTTTTAATTCAAAGTGAAGCAGCATTACGCAAACTAGCCGGTCATTATCCGTATGATAATTTTGAAGATGAAAATGCCAATATCACTTTGCGCTCGGGCGGTGAAATAATAAACAGCCGTTTGGAAGAGGAATTGCGTGAACGGCTCGATATGGCTGGTATTCATGTTATTGAAGCTAGAATTAGTTACATTGCTTATGCTGCTGAAATTGCAGGAGCCATGTTAAAGCGTCAACAAGCAACGGCCGTGGTGGCTGCCCGTTCAAAAATAGTTGAAGGTGCTGTGGGTATGGTTCAAATGGCTCTTGAACAACTTGAAGCTAAAGAAATAATTGATATGGACGATGAAAAGAAAGCCGCTATGGTAAGTAATTTAATGGTGGTGCTTTGCAGCGAGGAATCGGCACGGCCAATTGTTAATGCAGGCACTTTGCATCATTGAGCATTTTAGAATGCTAAAATTGGGTTAATTTTCCACTGGTAAAAAAGCTATAAATTAAGATTATGAGTAAAAAGAAGCAGTTTGTTTTAAGGGTTGATCCTGAAAAATACGAAAGGTTGGAGAAATGGGCTGCTGACGAATTCCGAAGTATCAATGGACAATTGGAATGGATAATTGACAAAGCCTTAAGGGATGCCGGTAGAGTGAAGCCAGCTGAAAAAAAACAGCCTGAATAGGTCGTGACATATCAAGTGAAAGCTGTTTATGTTTTCTTCAATCCTTTATAAGAGTATATTGATTTTAAAAAGCCTTGAAAACCTCAAGGCTTTTTATATTTTCTCAACGTTACTCATCCAACGGTTTGTAAAAATTGAAGCTACTATTAAGCTTAAGCCCATAAAGGTTGTAAAATGAATGTGTTCTTTTAAAATCAAGTGAATAAAGAAGAGTGATAAAAAGGGGGATAGGAACACATAATTGCTTATTTTATCGGTACGGCTGGTTAATTTCATTGCAGTAAGCCAAATCACAAAAGTGATTCCCATTTCAAAAATGCCGGCATAAGTTACCGCCATCCAACCAGCTAATGGCACATTGTAATTCAATGGAAAAAAAAATAGCAGGGGAAGTGTAAACAAGAATCCAGACGAAAAATTGAGAAATAGATTTAAACTACTGTCAATTGCCGATCGGGTATTTATAATCCAAAAGCTAGCCCAAACTACTGATGACAATATGGCCAGATTCACCCCGAATGGTTCCGATGGCATAATTTGAAATGGATTCCCTTGCGAAGCAATTAGATAAACACCTATAAAACCAATAAGTAGGGTAGCTAAATTTTTTAATTTAAGTTTTTGGCCTAAAAATGGAATTGATAGTAATACTAGCATGATGGGCCAGGTATAATTCAAAGCTTGGGCAATTTGTGCCGGAAGGATGGAATATGCTTTAAAAAGCATTAAATAATATAAAAAAGGGTTTAAAAACCCGCCTGCAATACCTATCATTAGGTCCTTTGAAGTGAGTTTTTTTAGCAGGGAAAGTTTACGCTGAAATAAAAGGTTAAAAAATGACACAAGTACCGCAATGCCTATAGTAATAAATAGAAAGTGGATGAAGTGGAAATATTTCAATCCTATTTTAAAGGGCACTGCTACAGTTGACCATAAAAGTACCGCGGTTAAAGCAAATAATAAGGCTTTGTTTTGTTTTTGCATAATTCTAATGATTCATAAAAAAATCAATTCCATAGTAATTTAGTTCTCTTTAAAAGGATCATTAATTTTTATTTGCATCCATTCCTCCAGTAAAGCGTATAGGTATTCTCTATCATTTTTTGGAAAATCTTTAATGCGGGTTCCATGATGTCCATTGGGTAAAATCATGCGTACAAGGTTGTTTTTTCCAGACGGGTTGTATGAAGTAGCTCCCCAGGGATCTAATCCTCCAAAAATAAAAAACATATTTTTTGCTTCGGTATCTAAAAAGTTCTTAACCTCCTGCATTTTATTTGCTTGAAATTCTGGAGTAGTACCTTCTGGCAATGTGAATTCAAAATTTAAATCGGCCGACTGTCCTAAGTATTCTTTAAATGGTTCGGTCTGGTAACCATACATTCCAATCTCGGTTAATGCGGCCCAAAAAAATGGCCGGTTTTGTTCCACATCACGTGCTTCGAAAAAGGTAAATCCCGACACGGCATTCAAATGATTAAAAAGGTTTTCATAGGTAGCTTCTTTACCAGGTATTTCATCCGAAGCAAAGCGTCCCCATTGCCAAAATGCAAAATTGTATTCTAAGATAGAATATTGAAGCGTTTTTTCAAATCCTAAGTCAAATTGCCACGAGTTTTCAATGGATTTTTGTTTCAATAACGGAAGTAACATCTCAAAATTTTCGAAGCAAAGACATTGAAAATCATAAATTCGTTTTCTATCCTCATCGGAACCAACCGAATTTAAAAAATCATAAATACGGGTATCTTCCCTTGCAAAATTAAGAGGAGCCACATAAGCCACGCTGGCCGAAACATCGGCCGGATAGAAGTAGCGATGGTACATGGTTGTTTGTCCACCCTTGCTTATTCCTGTTGATACCCATGGTTGATTGTATATTTGCTGCAGCGAATTAATTATAAGGTGTTGGTCGGTAGCTGCTTGCCAAATAGTAAGCTTTTCCCATGGAATGCTATCGGGTTTGCTGTCTTTAAAAAAGCGATGTTCAATATTTACCTGATTTGCATTAATAATTTGAGTTAATTCTTCCCTTTTGCCGTTCCAGATGTGGTAACCTTCCAGTACGGCAACTACCGGTTTATTCAGGGCAATATTTGAAACAATTACCCGCTGGTTAAAATGACCCAACATGGGATTGTTATGATCAAGTGGTTGTTCAAAATAAAGTTCGAATTGTTGAACAAAATTGGAATCCAGTTTAATTTCTTCAACCGATACCACACCCGGTAATTCTTTAAGCCGTTCAATTAATGGTTTGTTGATAAAAGAACAGGAATTGATAAGTAACGTTAAACAAAGGGCTATAAATAGTTTTACCATAATTGCAAAAAAAAGGGCTAATAATCCGTAATCAGTTCCGGAAACTTTTGTAATAATGGGAAGTGTGGTATCCATGGCAGTAGCTCCGCCGCTTACAACTGGTGCTAATTTTCCAAAAGCCCAGGCCAAGGCTGGTGCAAATATAAGGGTAATTATTTCGCGCATAACATTAGCCAATAGGGCAATAGTACCTAATGTTTCGCTATGCATTTCACTAATTAATAGGCTCGATAAACTGTAATATCCAAATCCGGCACCTACAGCGGCCGATTCTTGCATGGTTAAATCGGGTACAAACCACGAAAAAATTATTACAGCCCCAAGGGTACCAATAATTACGGTAATTGGAACCAGCAAAATTTTTAAGTTGACTTTACGTAATACATTAAAGGCATTTTTATCGCCACCAATACCAATACCAACAACAAACATCAACAGATATAAAATATAGGTGCTCAAATCCTTTTGAAGCAGAATATCCGGAATGAAGTTGAAATAACTGGCTAATAAACCAAGTACAAAAAATAACACAATGAGCAAACTATCCTTCATTTTGTTCTTTTTTAAAAAATAGATGGTAAACCAACCATGATAAAAGGGAACTTCCTATAACAGAAACTAAGGCTAATTCAAGTCCTCGCAAACCTATGGTATCTAAATTTTCCATAATTGTTGGATTTTTCCCTATGGATATTCCCATAAAAAAAAGGAGGATAAAAATTATCCAGATAGTTGATTTATTGAATAGTTGAATCAGCTTTGTTTTGGAACGAAAGGCAAGTCCTAAAACAATTCCTAAGGTCATAACAGACAATACACCAATCATTCTTTTTTGTATTAAGCAAATAGTAACACCAAAACATCAATAGATGCAAACTTAATAAAGTAAATGGCTTTAGATTAAATTAGTGATGAAAATTGCAACTAAAAATATTTCGTCGCATGAAAGAGAATCTATTTCAATGGGGTTTGAACGTGCGACGATTTAATTGTTGACGATTGTACCGGGGGTTGAAACCCCCGGTTATTGATATTAAAGCCTTACAGGCTTTTTGCAATCATCAACGCCTAATTTAACTAAAGCCAATTGATTTTAATTAATCAGTTGGCTGAATATTTACGAAAAACTAATTTACAACGGCATCACCCCGCAGTTTGCGGAATCGGGTCCGCGATTCCATTTTATAAATACTATCTGGGAAATCAGTCATAATTTTTTTATAGAGCTCCATGGCTTGTTCCTTACTTTGAAGTTGGTTTTCGTACAAATCGGCAATGGCAAATAAGGCATTATCAGCCAATACATCAGAGTAGTATTTGTCAACAACAACTTGATAAGCTTCAATGGATTGGGTGTATTGATGTTTTTTTTGCAGTATTTTTCCTTTTAGCAGCCAAGCCTCATCAACCAGTTCGTGGCTGCTGAAATTATTAATTACGGTATCCAGAGTTAATAACGCCAAGGAATCTTTCGATTGATAAAAAAGAAAATCAGCCTTGGCATAAGTCTCAAGTGCTGTTTCCACTGTATCCCAACCGGAATTTTCAAAAATAAAAAACGATAAATCAGCGGCATCATTGGCTATCAATTTCGAAGTGCTCGCTTTTAAAACATCCAATTGAGCAGCCGCCCAAACAAAGTCGCCAATAAAATATGCCAACCGTGCTTTGCGGTATTTTGCTTCAGAACCAATGGGATTGTTTTTATTGTTTTCCTCAACACGAGCATACGCAAGCGTAGCATCCCAAACCTTTCCATCAATTAAATAGATATCGGCCAATTCCAGTTCCAATTCTCCTTTTTGCTGGTAATTAATTCCACGAATGGTTAAAGCATCTTCGAGCAAAAACTGAGCTTCGGCTGTTTTGCCAAGGTAAAAGGCTTGCAAGTGGGCCAAATTTTTAATTAAGTTAACCGTTTCAGCATTGTTTCCCATATCCTGCAACGCTGCGATGAGTGATTCTTCCAACTTTACTTGATCTACCTTCTGATTGTCAATATTTAATACAATCCGTTGATACATCACTTCCAATAACTCACTGCGGGCATCAAAGTAAAATTCCAGATGTTTCCCTTTGTTTATGACATATTGATATGCATTGATTGCTAAATCAAAATGATTGTTTTCAAAAGCAATTTTGGCTAAAGCCATTATCCGCTGTCCATTTTCACTCAATCTTAAATCCAAGGCTTTTGCCTGAATAAAAGCATTTTCAAAATCTTTGTCCTGAATGTAAAGCCAAACCAGTAATTCATTGTAAACTATGATATTGGGATACTGATTTAGGCGCATCAACAAATTTGATTTTAGCTTTTCTTTTAAGCTTTTATCCACATCGTTGTAAACAGCATTTTGAAGCTGGTTTTGAACATTTGCCAAATAGAGGTCACTTATTTTTAATAAATCGAGGTAGGAGTCAATCATTTTATCATAATTGCGCATGTAATAATACAACTGCGCCATTTCCATCTGAAAACCATAGGAACTATTTAAAAGTTTCTTTCCTTCTAAATAAGTTTCTTCGGCATAGTTGAAAAGTTGTTTTGCTAAAAAAGCATTGGCTAAATTCATAATCTGGCGTTGATCAGCTTTGAGCTTTTTTATTGCTCCCTGATAGGTTGAATTGGCTTTTGAATTGTTGCCCTGTAAGGTATAAATACCTCCTAAGTCTACCCAATAGCTGAGTTCTGTTTTATCGAATTTAATTTGCTCTTTAGCAATTTCTTCGGCCTGGGAATATTCTTTGGTATTAATTAAACAATTAAGGTAGTATTTGTAATAGGTATTGGAATGGTTTGAAAAATACAATTTCTTAAAAATAAGCGTGGCTTCATTGTATTGCCCATTTCGGTAATATTGCATACCAATTTGATATTCTGAAGCACCTGCATCTTGCTGAGCTATTGTAGTATATGAAATTAGTAGTAATGATGCCAGTAAGGATATTTGTGCGATTGCTTTTTTCAAGTTCGTTTAGTTTATTCCTGTTCTTGATCTTCGGTGTATTGAATTTCATCGGTTTTTTTAGCATTAATAGGTTTCAAAGCTATTAATTTCGATGTTAAGGCTTCAACCTGTTTGTATGTTGAATCGTAGGCTTGTTGCTGCTTAGATAATGAATTTTCAAGCGTACTGACCATGAAAATAAGTTTCTCCAATGCTTTTTGTTCCTGCTGTATGTAACTATAAACCGAATCAGTGTCCGGAATAAGATTAGCTTTCACATCTTTCATTAAATTGGTAAGTTGCTTTTTTGAGAGGAGTAATTCCTCTTCAATGGCCTTTTTGCTTTTTCGAAATGCCCGCGATAGTATTTTTCCGGCAGTACTATAAGGTCCATAATAAACAACAAAGGAGGTGTCAAGGTTTATTGCCCTATCGGAATTTTCGCCAAGAATGGTTGTGTTGCTTGCAATTTTATCGTTGAGTTGACTCCAGTATTCCCAATCAATGCTTGAGTAAACTGTGTTAATTGAATCTAATTGAATGGAAAGAATATTCATCTGATTTAAGGCCTGTTTTTTTTGAGATTGGCATCCTAATAAGAAGGCAATAACGATAAGTATTGAAGCGGCAAGTGCTTTTTTCATTGTATTTCAATTAAGTTTTCTAGTAAACTCCTAACGAATTCTATCGGCAGATTTAACCAAATCGTCATCTTTTTTAATGGCTCTGTTTGCTAATAAAATAAACAACATTGCAACCAAAGGCATGATGGATAGAAATTCAAACGATGGCTTAATTTGTAACACACTACCAATTTTTGAGGCATAAATATATTCCAACACTAGCGTAGTGATGAGAAGTAAGACATTAAACCTACCCAATTTTATTTGAAGGGTACGGTTCCTAAATTTAAAAATGGTAAAAAAGCTGAGCAGTACACTCAATAAAGGCAGTATTGCTAGTACAAGCATTGACATAATTTGAGGTCCGTTTGCAGGGTCAGTAAGGTGGCAGCTGTACATGGAAATCGCGCCAAAATTAACCAAAGGTCCCCAATACATGACTAACGCAGCCATTGCAGCAGCTAACAAATAAATGGTTTGAATTCGTTGTATCATAATCTCTGTTTTTATGGTTGCGAAATTAGTATTTTCAAACAAATAAATGTTTTAAATCAGCTAGACTTTAATTTTATGAAATAATAATTGATTCTTTGAACTTCTGCATGACCTTTCACTTTAATTCTTTAAGCAGGTTGCGGATTGATTATAATTGCGGCTTCTTGTGTAAACTAACTAATACCCCTTTCTAATTTTGTCGGGGAGTTTTGTTTCTTTTTTGAAAATTGCTGAAAAAGGAATGAAACAGGTAAAATAATTATCTTTGAGCCAACTTAAAAATTATGAACCAACAAGAGGCTATTGCCGCAATAAACCGTTATTCACAGAAAAAGAAACCATTTTTATTTTTGGTAAATTACGAGACCAGTCATTCTCGAATAATTCCAATTTCGGAGGTTAATCCGGATGAGATTCTTTTTTATGTAAATGGGTTTACCAATGCGGCTGGCCTTAAGGAACACGATCGGACTGAATTAAAACAGTTTATCAAAAAACCGATAGCTTTTAACGAATATAAAAGATCCTACGATACGGTGATGCATCATTTATTGCGTGGTGATTCCTACCTAACAAACCTTACCTGTACGACCCCCATTGAATGTAATTTAACCATGCGTGAAATTTTTTTTCAAAGTAAGGCCAAGTATCGGTTGTATGTAAAAGACGAATTTGTTGTGTTTAGTCCTGAAATATTTGTTCAAATTAAGGATGGAACTATTTATAGTTTCCCCATGAAAGGAACGATTGACGCTCAACTGGAGAATGCAGAATATGAGATTCTTACTAATAAAAAAGAATCGGCTGAACATGCGACCATTGTTGATTTAATAAGAAACGATTTGAGTAAAGTTGCCTCGGAAGTTAAAGTGGAAAAGTATCGGTATATTGATGAAATAAAAACCAATGAAGGAAAACTTTTGCAGGTAAGCAGTAAAATAAGCGGAAAGCTCGACAGTCAGTATTTGCAAAAGTTAGGAACTATTATTTTTGAATTGTTACCAGCGGGAAGCATCAGTGGAGCGCCCAAGGAAAAAACTTTGAAAATAATTGCTGAAGCTGAAACACATAAAAGAGGGTTTTATACGGGCGTTTTTGGTGTTTTTGATGGAAAAAATATTGATAGTGGAGTTTTAATCCGGTTCATTGAAAAACAAAAAGAACAATTGGTATTTAAAAGTGGCGGAGGTATTACGGCAAATAGTTCCGTTGAAAGTGAATATCAGGAAATGATTCAAAAAGTGTATTTACCTTTTTGAGCTTGCCCAAATAGTTAATGCAAAGAAATTAATTTCCAACGCGGTTTAATAATTGCAGGTTGTATTTTTTTTCGGCATAAATAAAGTAATTGTACAGTTTATAATTTACTTCCAACCCGTAATTTGTAGTATAGTTATAATCAACATAGGATTCAATTACATCCATGTTTTGTCCAGCAGAATACCGGTTATTCCATTCTGCTACATATTGCCGATTCCAATTTTCAAAATACGACTGGGAGTGATATCCCATGGGTTTTGCTTCCGAAATTAACCAGCTTTCAAAACCAGGATCAATAATAAGTAGTTCGTAGTTTGAGGAATCGGTAATTCCTGATTCACTTTGCCTTACGGTAATGGTGTGTTCTTTTACTTGCTCTTGGGCAATTCCAACCTGTATTAAAGCAATGAATAATAAAATAGATAGGTGTGTTTTCATAGGAGTAGTATTGTATGCTTGTAAATAAAATACTTTAGTTTAAGTATCAATTGAAACCATTTAGCTGATTATTAGAATTCAGCCATTGGAGTATAAAAACTCTATAAAAAATCAAATAGAATAGGAGTAAATATACGATAAATATTTAAA
>JAIFNJ010000041.1 GCA_020047835.1 Bacteroidota bacterium | reverse complement strand
CGTTTAGAAAATCTCCTACTGAAATTGTCTTAAACGGTGTGCAAAAGTATAACTATTTTAATACCTCGCAAGAGCCTCTCTGCAATAATTGACAGTTATTTTCCTTGATTTAAATTTTTCTTATACAGTAGAATTCCAAGTATATCAATCACAATATATTACATGGAAAGGAGAGCGAAGCGCCTGCTTCGCTTTTTTTTGAAAATTTTATCGATACAGTAGTCCATTTCTCTCGCAGCAGGCGCTGCGAGTTCCAATTACAACGAATTAATAAATTGATTCACATTTTTTTCAATCCGCGACAAAACACTCGAAACATCGGCTTTCTGAAAGGTATCGCCGGTAATGCTTTCATACAATTCAATATATCGCTCCGAAACCTGATCAACAAAGGCATCACTCATTTCAGGCAGCACATCTCCGGTGCGGCCTTGAAAGTTATGCTGCATAAGCCATTCGCGCACAAATTCTTTCGATAGTTGCTTTTGATTTTCGCCTTTCGCAAACCGTTCCTGATAACCATCAGCATAGAAATAACGCGATGAGTCGGGGGTATGTATTTCGTCAATCAAATAAATCTGACCGTCTTTTTTACCAAATTCATATTTGGTATCCACCAGTATCAATCCCTTTTCCAATGCCATTTCACTGCCCCTCTTGAAAAGCGCCAAGGCATATTTTTCTAAAAGCAGGTAATCGTGTTCTGAAACCAATCCTTGCTTGATAATTTCTTCCCTTGAAATATTTTCATCATGGGCACCCTGCTCTGCTTTGGTACTTGGGGTTAGAATGGGATGTGGAAACGCTTGATGTTCCTTCAACCCTTCGGGTAATTTAATGCCGCAGATTTCACGTCCGCCTTCTTTATACAAACGCCAGGAGCTGCCGGTAAGATAACCGCGAACAATCATTTCCACCGCAAAGGGTTCGCATAAATGACCCACCGTAACGTTTGGATCGGGGGTGGCAATTTTCCAATTGGGCACAATATCGGAAGTAGCTTCCAAAAATTTGGCGGCAATTTGATTCAGCACTTGCCCTTTGTAAGGAATCCCTTTAGGCAGCACAACATCAAAGGCCGATATGCGGTCGGAAACCACCATTATCAAGTATTGGTTGTTTATATTGTAAACATCGCGAACTTTACCTTTATAAACACTTTTTTGGTTAGGGAATTTAAAATCGGTTTTTACAATTGCTCGTTCCATAGTATATTTTGAATTGATAATTACTAATTATTCATTGTTGATTGTATTGTTGAGCGTAAGCTTTAACTATCTCTTTTACCAGCTTATGTCGCACAATATCGGTTTCATTAAGTTCTACTATACTAATTCCTTCAATTTTGTCAAGAATCCGCAGGGCATGAATCAATCCACTGTCTTGGGGCTTAGGTAAATCAACCTGGGTAACATCGCCAGTTACAATAAATTTTGAATAGGTACCCATGCGGGTCAAAAACATCTTCATCTGCAGCAAAGTGGTGTTTTGCGCCTCATCTAGAATTACAAAGGCATTATCCAACGTGCGTCCCCGCATGAAAGCCAATGGTGCAATTTGAACAATTCCTTCTTCAATATAAGTTTCCAGCTTTTTGGCTGGAATCATGTCGTGTAAGGCATCGTATAATGGCTGCAGGTATGGGTCAATTTTTTCCTTCATATCTCCGGGCAAAAAGCCCAACCGCTCGCCGGCTTCAACTGCAGGCCGGCTCAAAACAATCCGTTTTACCTCCCTGTTGCGCAAAGCCCTTACAGCTAAAGCAATGGCAGTGTATGTTTTACCGGAGCCTGCCGGACCGATGGCAAAAAGTAAATCGTTTTTAGCACTTTCGGTAACCAATAGTTTTTGGTTTACGGTTAACGCCCGAATGGGTTTTCCGTTGTTGCCAAATAATATCAGGTCGTCAGTAACTTGAAGGCCATCCCCATTTTTTAGATTAGAAGCATTTAAAAGCTCCAACAAATCATCATCAGAAAGGCGATTAAATCGATCAAAAAAACCAATCACTTCTGTAAGCTTCTCTTCAAATTCAAGAATACTATTTTCCTCACCTATAATTTTAAGCTCATGACCTCTTGATATCAGTTGCACCTTTGGAAAGGCCCGTTTAAAAATATCAAGTTTTGAATTGTTGATTCCCATGAGTTCTATGGGGTCGATGGCCTCGATGTGAAGGATTTTTTCTGACATAAAAACAGTTAAAAATATAAATATTCGCGAAGCAAAAATACTGAGATAAGTTTTAGAAAAGACATTTTAACGCGCTTTTTTCAGCAGATATTTCACTTTTATAGGTAATTTGTAATTCATTAGAATTGGTGCATTTTCGGTTTATAAGTTTTGAGCTATTTTTATTTTTTGCATTTGTTTTTGAGTATTTTTATGAATTAATAAGAAAAGAAACGTACCGAATTAATGATAACTATTTTAAAAAAAATATGGCAATTTTACTATCAGGGATTCCGAGGAATGACCGTGGGTAAGAACCTTTGGATTTTAATCATCATAAAGCTTTTTATATTTTTTGTGATTCTAAAGCTCCTTTTTTTTCCTAATTTTTTAAAAACGAATTTCAAAACAGACAAAGAACGAAGCGATTATGTTTTGGAGCAATTGACCAAATAAGAATAATGTTGAAACAATTTTAGCATCGAGAATAATACACGTTTACTAATTTTTAAAAAATACAAGTAATCACTTAAACCACAAAGTATGGAGCATATTGATTTTTCGCTCGTTGATTGGTCGCGGGCCCAATTTGCATTGACAGCAATCTATCATTGGCTGTTTGTGCCATTAACCTTAGGGCTATCCTTTATTGTAGCATTTATGGAAACCATTTATGTGCGCACCGGAAACCCGGAATGGAAGCGCATTACCAAGTTTTGGATGACCCTTTTTGGGATAAACTTTGCCATTGGGGTTGCTACCGGAATTATCCTTGAATTTGAATTTGGTACCAACTGGTCAAACTATTCCTGGTTTGTAGGAGATATATTTGGGGCACCACTTGCCATTGAAGGTATTTTGGCCTTTTTTCTGGAATCAACCTTTATTGCCGTTATGTTTTTTGGTTGGAACAAAGTGAGCAAGAAATTCCACTTGCTTTCAACCTGGCTGGTTGCTTTTGGTTCCAATCTTTCCGCCTTATGGATTTTGGTTGCCAATTCATGGATGCAATATCCTGCCGGCATGAAATTCAATCTGGATACAGCCCGCAACGAAATGGTCAATTTTTGGGAAGTGTTGTTTTCACCGGTGGCCATCAACAAGTTTTTGCATACCATTTCATCGGGATATGTATTGGCATCCATTTTTGTTATGGGAGTAAGCGCCTGGTTTTTACTAAAAAACAGAGAACATTTGTTTGCTAAGCGAAGCATGATAGTAGCCTCTGTATTTGGATTGGTGGCAACTGCATTTATAATACTTACCGGTGATGGTTCGGCCCGTGTGGTGGCGAAATATCAACCCATGAAATTTGCTGCTATGGAGAACCTTTTTACGGGCCAACAGAATGCACCCCTTGCTGTTATTGGGTTGTTGCAAACCAATAAATCAGAACCTGGACCCAATAAACAAGATTTCAAAATAAAAATTGAAATTCCAAATATGCTTTCCTATATGGCATTCCTCGACCCAAATGCTTATGTGCCAGGGATTCAGGATTTGGTAAATGGAAATTCGGAACATAACCTGCCATCGTATCAGGAACGAAGCCAAAAAGGAAAGCTGGCAATAACTGCATTGGCGGAATACCGGATAGCAAAAAATGCAGGGAACGATTCCCTTGCCAATGCTTCCCTTACCACTTTTCAAGAGAATTATGCACATTTTGGTTACGGATATTATGCCAACCGGGATGTGAATGAGCTCATACCAAATGTTAAAGCAACATTTTATTCTTTCCGCATTATGGTGTTTTTAGGGTTGCATTTTCTGGCTTTATTCATAGTGGTGCTGATTTTGACATTAAAAAATACCATCGATAAGAAAAAAGTTATTTTATATACCGCTCTCTGGTCGATACCATTGGCATATATTGCCAGTGAATTGGGATGGGTACTTGCGGAATTAGGCCGTCAGCCATGGGTAATTCAGGATATTTTGCCTACCATAGCAGCTGTTTCGCAGGTTAGCGCCTCATCGGTACAGGTAACTTTTGTGCTGTTTGCAGTCATATTTACGGCATTGCTCATTGCCGAAATAAAAATTATGACCACTCAAATCAAAAAAGGACCTGGAGGTCATGAATAATTCATTGTAAGTAACCATTAAATTATAGAATTATGTTTGAAACATTTTCATATATCGCACTGCAACAATATTGGTGGATGATAGTTTCCCTATTGGGTGCAATCCTTGTGTTTTTGATGTTTGTACAAGGCGGACAAACCCTCATTTATACTCTTGGTAAAACAGAGGATGAACGTTCTCTGTTGGTCAATTTGTTGGGTAGGAAGTGGGAATTTACCTTTACTACGTTGGTAACTTTCGGTGGTGCTTTTTTTGCTTCTTTCCCTTTATTTTACTCGACTAGTTTTGGCGGTGCCTACTGGGTTTGGATGCTTATACTAATTGCCTTTGTAGTGCAAGCCGTTTCGTATGAATACCGCAGAAAACCCAATAATTTTCTGGGGCAGCGAACCTATGAGGTTTTACTCTTCATTAATGGATTGTTAGGCACGGTGCTAATTGGAACTGCAGTAGCCACTTTCTTTACCGGCTCCGGTTTTTCGGTTGATAAAATGAACATTACCAAACTAACCGGCGATAAAATGCCTATTATTTCAGAATGGACAGGTCCTGCCCATGGATTGGAAGCCGCTTTGAATTTGCAAAACCTGGCTTTAGGATTAACCGTTTTCTTTTTGTCAAGGGTTTTGGCTTTGCTCTATTTTATGAACAGGCTAAACCATGCCGTGATGATGGAACGTATTAAGAAACAGCTCCTTTATAATGCCATTCCATTTGTGGTTTTCTTTCTTACATTCGCCATTTGGTTGATTCTTTCAAGTGGGTTTGCCGTAAATCCGGATACAAAAGAAGTTTTTATGGAACCATACAAATACCTGCATAACCTATTGGCCATGCCTGTTGTTGCAATCCTCTTTCTTTTGGGAGTAGTGTTTGTTTTATTGGGAATTATCAGGCCATTGACTTGCTTTGAAAAATGCAGCACCAAAGGGATTTGGATAACTGGTTTAGGCACCATTTTAACCGTATTTTCCTTATTTTTAATAGCCGGTTTTAATAATACGGCGTATTATCCATCCATTACCCATTTGCAAAGTTCATTAACCATTGAAAATAGCTCCTCAAGCAAATACACCTTAGTTGCCATGAGCTATGTATCGTTATTTGTTCCTTTTGTATTGGCCTATATTTGGTATGCCTGGCGTTCCATCGATAACCGGAAAATTGATATAGAAGAAGTTAATTCAGAATCACACTCGTATTAAAAAATAACCTTATGATTATAGAAATTTTATGGCTGCTGAGCTGGCCCATTCTTATAGCGGTTTCTTTTGTTTTAATAAGTAGAGCCTTAAAACTATTCGAGAAACAAGTAAATTGATTTTGTGGGGTTCTGTTCTGATTACCAATTTGTAACCAGAATCAATACACGAAAGAAACATTAATTTGCATTAAAAAAGAGAGGCTTCCTGTTGGGATAGCCTCTCTTTTTTTAATTGGTGGTGCAGTTATTTAACTGTAATTTATGGCATCCTTAATTACTTTTTCAAAAGTTCCTTTACCGCTTCTTCAATTTGTTGATCGCGGCCAGTGCCCATAATATCGGGTTCATTACGCACTTTAATATCAGGTTCCAGTTGGTTGTTTTCCAAGAAAGGCTGGCCTAACGGTTTCCATCCACCCATGGGTATTCCAAAATAGATAGTTGGATCGATTTGAGTTTCCCACCAAACAAAAGTTCCGGTTCCTGGTACCGGCATTCCCAAGGTTTTTCCTACTCCTTTAATTTTGTAAGCTACCGGGAACAGGTGGGCATCGGAATAATTGCTTTCACCCATTACTACTATTGATGGTTTCGTCCACTTGTTTGAAGGTTCAGAGCCAATATATTGTCCATGAGGTATTACATCGATATACTTTTTGCCATTAAGGAAATCGGAGAGTACATCGTGCAGGTTTCCTCCACCATTGAACCGTGTATCCACAATCAATGCCTCGGCTCCAACGTATTTACCCAATGCTTCTTCATACACCGTTCTCATGCTGGCATCGTTCATTCCACGTACATGCACATATCCTAATTTTCCACCTGAAAGCCGCGCAACCTCATCCTGACGCGTTTTTACCCAGCGTTTATAGAGCAATTGGTTTTCGGCACCCAATGAAATTGGAACTACTACTTCTTCCCATCTTTCTTTTGTGGATAGATTGTAAAGTGAAAGCAATACATTTTTATTTTTAGTGCGGTTCAGTAACTGATAAAAATCGATGGCAGGAGTAACTGCTTCCCCATCAATTTTTTCAATAATAGTGCCGGCTGTAACTTTTGATGTTGCTTTGGTTAAAGGTCCACCCAACAGAACTTCAGCTATTTTAAGTCCATCACCGGTATAGGAATAATCGAACAAAACTCCTAACGAGGCCGTTTCATCGGCATTGCCATTCCATGAATTATAACCACTTCCGGTATGCGATGCATTCAATTCACCCAACATTTCACTGAGCATTTCAGTAAAATCGTAATTGTTATTAATGTATGGCAGGAATTTTTTGTAGGCACTGTAATAAAAATCCCAGTCGGTACCCTGTAAATCCTTAACATAGAATTTTTCCCGGACTTGGCGCCAGCTATGCTCAAAAATATACTCACGTTCATTTTCCGGTTTTAGTAACATTTCTCCATTGGCTTTTATTGGAGTGGTTTTTCCATCTTTTGTTTCCACCTTTATCGGCTTACCATCGGCCAAAACAAAAATAAATTTACCATCGGCAGATAATTCCATGCCGGTGTTTCGGGCATCAATTTTTGCAAATTCCTTGGTTTCTTTGGTTCTTAAATCGGTTACCCAAAGGTTGTTTTTATCTTCAAAACTGGTTAAATAATAGAGTTTGTCGCCCTCTTTCGATAGTATCCAATCGGCAATTTCTGACGTATGAATGGTCAGTTTTTGCTTTCTATCGGTCAAGTTTTCCCAGTCAAATTTCAGGTCATCTACTTTTTTTGTTTCGCTGGTATCTTTTTTCGATTTTTTATCCTTTTTGTCTGCTTCGTCTTTCTCTTTTTCCTCGTCTTTTTTGGCTTTATCTTCCTTCTCTTTAATCAACTCAAAAGCTTCTTTCGATAGGTTAAACCGGTCGAATGCATCTTTGGTAAAGAACATGCCATAAACATCGGCACTGGTATGATACCCGGCTTCAGCTTTAGTTCCTTCGCGGGTTGAACCCCAAATAACCATTTTACCATCCATAACCCATTTAGGCACATAATCATCGTATCCGCTCAAGGTCAGGTTCCTGATTTGTCCATTGCCAGTTGCTTCTAACAATCCTACTTCATTTTGGAAAATGTCTTCCTTTGGACCAAAGCGCACCAGAAACCACTTACTGTCGGGCGACCATTGATACCATTGGTCGCCATCGGCGTAGGAGTAGT
>JAIFNJ010000151.1 GCA_020047835.1 Bacteroidota bacterium | reverse complement strand
TTGGGTTCAATGCACAAAGCGGTGTGGTCATCAATACCTATTCCAATGGTATTTTCACCCTGTTTTTTGTACCATGAGGCCATAAATGCTGGGAGCCTTCCAAATCGTCCACGCTCTATAAAATGGGTATCAAAAATATAGTTTCCAGGTATTGTTTTTAAAAAATCATTGGCTAAAGTAATTTGGCTCGAATAGGCGTTTGCAATAGCCACAGCCGGATCAACCGAAGCTACTTGTGCCGTAAAAATAATAGGCGATAGAATCATGGTTCCGGCTGATGTTCCTGAAAGCACACCGCCATTATCGAAAATAAACTGTAATGCCTCCTGCGTTTTTGTGCCTTTGTAATAGTTGTAATAGTTCCACTGATCTCCCCCCTTAATAAATATTCCATTGTAGGTTATCAATGAGTCGTACAACCATTGCTGGTTGGCAGTTGATTTATTTGGGATGCAAAAATTTTTTGCGGCAACAGCTCCAAAACTCTTAAAATAATTGGGTATCCAATCGGTTTCATCGCAATTGTATGATATTATTGCTATACGCTTATTTGAAGCATGACCAACTACCCAAGCATATGGCTCATCACTCCATCCACCCGCACTTTCTCCAGCACCACCGGCAAGCATTAAATATCCTTGAGCAACAGCTTGATTGACTATTAATGTGAAAAAAAATAGAATCGTAATTAAGGAAGTAACGGTTTTCATAATTCGAAGTATTTAAAATGCTAAAATACGTTCCTTTTATTTTTAAAAGGACAAAAGAGTTGTTGTAGTTAAATACATTTAACCCTTGAGTTACCCTTAATCAAACTAAGTGCAACGGAATTGCATTTTATAAATCGATGGTTGTAAATTATAAATCGTTGGAAAGAATTTTTCGAATGTCTTTAATAGCTAACCGAATATGGGTTTCTATGGTTTTTTCCGAAATATTTAATTGCTGCGAAATTTCTTTATGACTTAATCCACCATTTCGGCTCAATTCAAACACCTTTTTCCGCTGCATGGGCAATTTATCAACTATTTTATTTATATGACTATTTAAATCAGAATAAACAATCTCCTGTTCCAGCTTACTATGCAGCGAATCCAAGTAGGTTTCCAGATATTCCAAATAAGCAGTTTCATTTAACCGTTTCCGATGCAAATTAAAAATAGTGTTTCGGGCAATGGTAAATAAATAGGCACTTATGGAGTATTCTGAATTTAACCTATCCCTTGTTTCCCATATCTTTACAAACACATCCTGTATAATATTTTCCGCTTCTTCTTTCGTTTTTAAATACCTTAAAGCAAAATAATAGAGCTTATCAGCATATAAGTTATACAAATCCTCAAAAGCCGATTGATCGCTCTGAATAATCTTTAGAACTAAAGCCTGTTCAATATTTCTGGTATCTGTGGTCAATGGTTATCTATTCGTAAGTTCCTTTTTTAAGTATCATTTTATTGCTAACCATTACTACACCACGGGCAATTACATCGGAAATTACAAAGTCATTATCAATAATAACAAGGTCAGCATCAAATCCGGTTTGAATAATTCCTTTGGTTTTTAGTTTAAGTATTTTTGCCACATTCGATGTAACTACTTTAAGTACCGTATCTAAGGGTAATTTATCTTGTAAAACGGCCTCCGATAATTCCGTAAATATTGATTTGGGTTGTCCCATTTCTAATCTTACCAGTTCACCTTGCTCATCAAAATGAGGCAATGAACCATTTCCATCCGATGTCATGGTAATATGTTCAATAGGAACGCCGGCATCTAACAATTGTTTTATCGCTGTTGATGGCTTTATTTCAAATTCAGAAAAATAGGGGTATGAACTGGCCGTAATATCAATATATCCCTCTTTCCCATAGGTTTTTGCATCCTCAAAAATGTATGTGTTTCTGTTGCAATGGGTTGGAAAAAACTGTTTGTACTTAAGTTCGCTGTTTTTAACAGCCTCAACTATAGGAAGAAAGGGGTTTTTTGCATCGCCCAAGTGAATATTTACAATTCCCGCTTTACCACCAAGCATTCCTCCAACCCTTGCTTGTTCTGCAATGCGGATGAGTTCGTGGGTGGTTGGCACCGAACTGCGATGATCGGACAGGGCTATTTCACCCACGCCAATTACTTCATCAATTAAAGCCAAATCGCGGCTAATGTCACCTGTAATTGTTGGTGTAGGAACCTGATAAGCTCCAGTGTACATCCAAGCTGAAACGCCTTCAGCTTTCAAACTTTTAACTTTCATTAATACACTGTCCGGACTTCGGGTAATTCCATCGGTTCCTAGGCAACCTACTATGGAAGTTATTCCCCCTGCCAGCATTTGACTAAGCTGCATTTCAGGGGTTCTTGTGGAAGGTCCACCTTCGCCTCCTGCTCCGGCAATATGCACATGGGCATCAATCAATCCGGGGATTACTTTTTTACCCTTTGCATTAATAATTTGAATAGTGAATTCACTAAATACCGCCGTATCTATTTTATCTTTAATGGCTACAATTTTTTCACCCATAACCAGAATATCCTTAACACCAATGTATTCAGGATTATAAACCGCTCCCTGGCTTATTAAAGTTATTTTAGTAGTTAGCATAGTTCCATCCATTATTTGAATAATTACCTCACCAAAGCTCTTCTTGGCTCACTTCTTTTGAGCATAAATTAAAATTTCACCCTCTGCTTTGGCATAATCAACCGGAAGTGTTTTTTTTATAATTTCGAGTGTTTCTTCCAACGATTCACTATCAATACTCATGGTAAGTCGGTGCTTGTTTAATAAGTCATCGCTTACCTTAATGTCAGTATCATACCATCGGGTAAGTTTTTTCACCACATTTTCTAATGTTTCATTATTAAATAGTAAAGCACCTTTTTTCCAAGCGGTGGCAATGGTAACATCTACTTCATCCAATACAAAACGCTCCTGATCAATAATAAAGGTAGCCATGTGGTTTGGGGTAAGAATTACACTCTGGGTTTTATTGGTTTGTGGATTTAACCGGCTAATTTTTACCTTTCCGGAAAGGAGGGTTGTTTCTACCAGGTCATCGTCAGTATAAGCCCTCATATTAAAGCTGGTTCCCAAAACTTCAACCGTTACGCTTATACATTTTACATAAAAGGGCCGATTAACATCCCTAACCACATCAAAGTAAGCCTCACCGTTTAATGTTACTGTTCTGTTTTTTCTTGAAAACTCGCTTGGATATTTTATAGTAGAATTGGCATTTAATGCCACGTTTGACCCATCGGGTAAAATAAAGTCCTTTATTTTTTTTGTATCATTCTTAATTTCTAAAATTGCAATCGATTTGTTTATTCCAAATTCATAAATTCCCAAAAATATACTGCCACTAAGTGCAATCATGCCAAAAATAAAAATGGCAGCATTGCGACTGATAAGCAGTGAAATTTTATGAGTAAATGAGGGTTCTTTTTTATTTATCGTATGGCTTATCTTATTAAAGAGTGCCTTTTTATCAAAATTGGTTTCATTTTTCGATGGACTCTCTTCATTCCATTGTTGTTCAAGCATTTTCAACGATTCTTGTGAATCAAACACCGTTGTTTTTTCCTTGTCATTGGCTATACCCAAGTATAACTTTATTATATTTTTTATGTTCAGCTTAGTACTCATTTTAAATAAATTAATAAAATCAAAAGTATAAAATTGTTAACAGACTTTATTCTGTATTACACACAGAAATGGTTGTGCCCTTAACAAGTTAAGTTTTATCTTTTCTTCATTTGATTCTAATTGAAATAGTTGTTGTAAACTCATAAAAAAAGAGGCTGCAATTGAAGCAGCCTCCTTATTAAAACTACGAATTATGAAGAATTCGTTACTTAACAATGATTTTAGAGACTTGTGACTTACCATTTACTGAAGTTTGAACCATGTAAACACCCTTCATAAGTCCTTCAGCATTAATTGATAACGAATTAGACCCTGAATCAACAGTAAAATAACCAGCAAAAACCACTTTTCCAATCATGTCAGAAATTGTAATAATTGCTGTAGCATTTTTTTCAGCAGTTACTGCCAGGTTAATAGTTTCGGTTACCGGATTTGGGTAAATATCAACAAGTAGTTTATCTTTTGAAAACTCATTAATATCGTTGCCAGTATCGTCTACCAATAAAATATTGTCAACTGCCAGATTTGATCCTCCTGCGGTACTGTTTGGAACTCCTGTAATTGGGTTCGTGTATCTATCAGTTGTTAATACAAAGGCAATCCAAACTTTTTTACTTGCCCATCCTAAGTCCTTTAAATTCACTGATCGGTTTTTGAGTCCTTCTCCGGGGTTACTAACTCCTGTTGACCAGCTTTCAGGGGCAACTGTAGCCAGAATATTTCCTTCCGATTCAAAATAGGCTACCGTAGGTGCCGTTCCATCAACTGATTGGGCAATTACAACCATATAGTCGTCAGGGTAATTTCCTGATGAAGTAGTTGACATGGCTTGCCAGCTAAGTGTTGTATTAACTCCAATAGTTATAGCAGGCAAAATCATCCAGTCATCAGCTCTTCCATCTAATGGCATGTTCGAACAATAGGAAGATGACATAGCAACTTGAGTACCGGATAGTTCAACGCGGGTTGAAGTAGCCACGGTCCAGGCACTATCTTGCCAATTTTCTTCACCAACAGCTTGCGTATAACCATCATTATTAATAACAACAAAGTCAGCAGGTAAAATGGTAATACCTTCAAAATCTTCAGCAAAAAGAGTTACTTTTCCTGCTACTGCTTTGGTAACAGTTACCACCCATGCTTGTGTGGTTCCATCCTCTGCTGTTACGGTATAAGTTACTGGATTTGTGAAGTTTTGTGCAGTGCCACTGGCAGGCGAAATAGTAGCAAAAGGTGAAACCTGTATAGTGGTCACTAAAGCGGTTATATCAGTAGCATTCGGAACTTCAGCAGCAATTTTGAAATTAGCATTGTCAATGATACCATTAACTGCAGGATTCAAACCCTCAAACCGGAACGAGATGATATCTTTTCCATCAGCAGCCGGTGCCTTACCAACCGAAACTTTCCAATCTTGAGTAGTTGCGCCATCCTGACTAATTAGCGTGTAGGTTACCGGATTTGTAAAATCGTTTGGAGTAACTCCACTTTCTTGAACCGTTGGACTTACCTGAGCTGTTGCTCCTTCGCTTAAAGTAAAGGTAGCTACTAAATTAGTGAGGTTGGTGGCAAATGGAACAGTTAATCCAACCGTATGCTCGATTTTATTTATGATACCGCTTACTGCAGGATTCAAAGCCGCAAATTTATAGGTTAAGAAAGCCGGTTTTGGCTCATCTTGTGTCCATGACTCAAAACTAGGGTTTTTCAAAATATTAGTGTTTTCATCTCCCAGAGTGAATCGGGCATTATCAAAATACGCCATTCCCGAACCGGTCCAATTAGCAGCAACATCATACAACCTTACAATTACGTAAGCTTTTACCGAAGTGGCGGGTGTAGTACCGGTGAAGGTATAGGTTTGATAATCTGCATTATCAACCGAGTAATCTCCCGAAGTCAGGTTTTCAGCTGAACCATCACTTTTTATAAACCGCACTCTGATATTATATTCCGAACCCGGATCATTATCAAGGATATCTATGGATGTATTAAAAGCAACATTAGCATTAACATTAAAAGTATCACTTACAAAATAAGGGGTTCCCGTTTCGGTGAAGGTTATTTTTGTTGCAACCATTCCATGCGATACTTTGGTAAATTCAGGTTCAATAGTTGCAGGTACCCATTCTGCTGGGGAATCTTCTCTCCAGTTTAGGGGTAATGCTCCAACAGGAATATAAGGTTGTTGCCAATTTTCAAACCCACCGTTGGCCAACAGATTTGTAGTTCCACCTCCTACAGTAAATTTAGCATTATCTAAATAAAACGTACCGGAACCGCTCCAAGCAGCGGCTAAATCATACATGCGCACAATTACATAGGCTTTTACTGTATTAACAGGTGTAGTTCCAGTAAAGGTAATGGTTTGGTAATTGCCGTTGTCAACGGTATAATCACCTGAAGTTAAATTTTCACCGGAACCATCACTTTTAATAAACCGCACCCTTAAGTTAATTTCAGCTCCCGGATCGTTGTCAAGAACATCCAGGGAATAGCTGAATGTTGTTTCAGCAGCAACATTAAATGTATCACTCACAAAATAGGGAGTTCCTAGTTCAGTAAAAGTAATTTTTACTGCTTTAGTGCCTTCCGTTACCATATTGAATTCTGGTTCAATGGTTATAGGAACCCATTCCACAGGTGATGATTCCCTCCAATTCAGGGGTTGTGCATTTAGGTTAATACCAAATGCAGCTAAGATGAACATAAGTAAAAATCTTGTTTTCATAAGCGTTATAGTTTTAATTAATACTTGTATCATCTATATACACGCTTGTTGAATCATTCACTTAATCAGGCAGAATAATATTTTCGAATAAATGGCATCATCAAAGTATCTGCTGCACACAGCATAACTTGGCTACTATATAAACAGACAATGTCAATTAATTTTTATCTTTTATTTTAAGGGAAACTGGGTTAAAAGCTGTATTATTGGTTGAATGATATGTTATGAATTCAGTTATTTATATTCAATCACAAGTTGTTTGCTTACAATCAATCAACTCTTTAAATTTATGTTCACATGACTAAAAATACTCAACTACTCGTTTTAGCTTTTCTAACATTATCCCTTTTTGCGGCTTGTGTTGAAAGCTCACAGCAAACAGAGGCGATTTCTGTTCCCAAAGGAAAACTTTTTATTATTGGTGGTGGCAGCAAATCACCGGAAATGGTTCTGCAAATGGTATCGCTCTCTGGAGTTGATTCCAATGGGTATGCGGTTATCTTGCCCATGGCCAGTGAAGCTCCCGATACGGCAATTTTTTATGCAACCAAAATGCTTCTTCAGGCCAATGTTCATAATATATACCCCATTATTTTTGATTCGGTAACATCGCATAACGATACTCTTTTAACCCGTCTTAAAGGAGCACATTTAATTTATATTTCGGGAGGCGACCAAGTCCGATTTATGAAAGCCATTGCTAACTCCCGTATTAAAGAGATTATACAACAAGCTTATCAGGATGGGGCAACCATTGCCGGAACCAGCGCGGGAGCTGCCGTAATGAGCCAAAAAATGCTTACCGGTGAACAATTGAAATATCCAATTTATACCGGGGACTATAAAACCATTGAAGCAAACAACATAGAAATGGCTAACGGGTTAGGATTACTTCCAGGGGCTATCGTGGACCAACACTTTATTCGTCGGCAACGGCTCAACCGATTAATTGCGGTTTGTCTTGAAAATCCACAAGAGACCTGTATTGGCATTGATGAATCAACCGCAATAATAGTGAATGGGAACCATGAATGGGTTATTGGGCGGTCAAGGATTGGAAATGGATGTATTTTTACCTGGGGATAAATTCTACATTGGCAAGTAGCTTGTAATTTACTCCAGATTCAGGAAAAACAGGGTTTATTGTTACTAAACTTTTTTTAAAGTGGTTTGTTCTTATTTGGAATTAATTTAAATTGATATGAGAACAATACAATTATTAAGTGTAGTAATTCTTTTAAATATTTCACTTAATTCCTATGCAACCACGCATATAATAAAGCAAACGGGCTTTTCTTTTTCACCATCCAGTTTAACAGTAACTGTTGGTGATGTTATTCGTTGGGAATGGACGGGTGGTGAGCATACTACTACCTCGAAAGTTATACCTAACGATGCTGCCGCATGGGATTCCCCCTTAACTGCTGCCAACAACTCATTTGAATATACGGTTACCGTTGCCGGTGTTTACAATTATGTTTGCACGCCCCATGAATCAATGGGCATGAAAGGGAGTTTTACGGCTACTATTGCCAGTGCAATTAATGAAAACACCTCGTCATTTATTTTCAATATCCATCCAAATCCGGCATCATCATTTATAAACATTGCATCATCAGCCTTAGATGGCGAATTGGTTCTTTCAGATATTCTTGGAAAAACCATTAGAACCATTCGTTTAATAGAATTGCCAGTAATTATGGATTCTTACCAGCTTGATTTATCGGATTTTAAAAACGGAATTTATATTTTAACACTGGTTCCTGCTGACACAAAAAGGCAGATCAGCCTTAAGTTTATTAAGAAGTAAGGAATTCGATTTATTTTTTGTCATACCTGTCAAATAAAATATCAAGAATGCATTCCAACAATCTAGCGATAAGCTAACTTGCTTTCTTATAACACCTTTCATCAAGATAACTTCCTACCACCTTTTTTAAGGGCTAAAATCAACTCTTTTATTGTTTAAAATTTCAGAAAGAATGTTTTTTTGAAATGGTTTATTTATACTTTAGCCCATTAATTTGTGAAACTTAATTAGTTGTTTATTCATGAATGCATCCAGTTGTTTTTGTAAGTGTTTTTTTGAGATAGTTAACTAAATAATTAAAGGAATCATTAATTTTTAAGGTATGGTAACAAAATTTTTTAAAGGGCTTTTTATAGTATCAGCCATGGTATTAATTCCCTTCTGGGCATTTGCCGAAGGGGGTTCTGCAGGTGCTTCCATAGGAGGCATCCGTATTGAGTTTTTTCTGTTTGCATTAACCCTGTTGGGAGTTGCTTTGTTTCACCATCAAACGTTTTGGGTGGCTTTAATAGGACTAACTACGATAGTTTTATACAAATTATTTTTTACTTCCGGTTATCATTTCGCTGAACATTTATTTGGAACCAATTCCCTAATTGACCAATTGGTGCATAAAGAATTGCGACAAGGTGAATGGGGAATTTTAGTAAACCTTTTTGGCTTGCTTTTGGGATTTGGTTTGTTAGCAAAAATATTTGAAGAATCAGGGGTTCCTGATATCCTTCCCAAATACTTACCCAATGATTGGAAAGGTCCTTTTGTGTTATTAATTTTTGTATTTATTCTTTCCTCATTCCTCGATAACATTGCTGCTGCGATGATTGGCGGTACCATTGCATTGGTAGTGTTTAAAAACAAAGTACATATCGGTTATATTGCGGCTATTGTTGCCGCATCAAATGCAGGGGGTTCTGGCAGTG
This sequence comes from Bacteroidota bacterium, assembly GCA_020047835.1. GTDB lineage: Bacteria > Bacteroidota > Bacteroidia > Bacteroidales > SZUA-534 > GWE2-40-63. The sequence continues at coordinate 581 of JAIFNJ010000151.1, read as the reverse complement.
TAGTTGGCGATACCACTACTACCATGATGTGGATTGATGGTGTTTCAGCTTTTAATGTTTTTCATGCTTATGTAGCGGCAATTGTTGCGTTATTTATTGTAGCTTGGTTTGCTGCACGGCAACAGGATAAATACCAGCAAATTACAGCCGATGCCAAGCCTGGTGCCAAAGTGGATTGGGCTAGGTTAGGAATTGTAATATTAATTCTAGTGGGTGCCATTGTATCAAATGTATATTACGATATGCCCGCTTTAGGCGTTTGGTTGGCCATCATTATAGGTGCTTTCTTTATCAAAATGCCATGGAGTGAAATTGGTGCATCAATGAAAGGTTCTATATTTTTATTATGCCTGGTAACGGCGGCATCTTTTATGCCGGTTGAGACTCTTCCTGATGCTTCTTGGATGACCGCTTTTATTTTAGGATTTGTATCAGCCGTTTTCGATAACATTCCATTGACTAAATTGTGTCTTGATCAAGGTCATTTCGATTGGGGTATGTTGGCATATTCTGTTGGGTTTGGCGGTTCCATGATATGGTTTGGGTCATCAGCTGGTGTAGCCATTACCAATAAATTCCCC